>CAIPPE010000197.1 GCA_903866825.1 uncultured Methylococcaceae bacterium | reverse complement strand
TCATGCTCTATCAACATGGCATCAACTAAAGTCGTTTGTTGCAAGTTTTTCCACGCCATTTTACTTACCAGATGAAGATAATTTTCTTGTAGTATTATCTCATTTTTACAGCGATTTTATTAGTTTCGTGCAAAGGTCTCAGCTTAAGTAATCAAATAGCGAACGCTTATGAGAGTGTACCCCAAGAAGATGGTTTAAATGAAATTGATGTTATTGTCTCGGAGATTAGACATTCTCAATTTTAATCATGTGACAAATTTGTGTTGTACTTGATACTAATGTCTTACTTTCTGGAACTGCTTATCCTAACTCGATACCCGGTAAAATTGTATCGGCTTGGCGTAGCGGATACTTAGACGTTATTCTATCCCAATATATTTTAGATGAATTACAACGGGTTTTACCGCAGTTAAATCATCGACTTGGCTGGTCAAGCCTAGAAATTCGAGATTTCGTTGATAGTTTAGCTTTTCTTGCAGATTTAGTTGAGCCTATTAAAGTCTCTGAACCTTTTTTACGAGATAAGGCTGATCAGCCTGTTCTTGGCACATTGCTAGCATCAAGAGCAAATTATTTAGTGACAGGCGATAAAGATTTATTGGCAATATCCGCTATTTATTCCATTATTACCCCGGCAGACTTTTGGCAAATGTATGGGGAACAAGAAATTGCACACTGAGTTTTAGTCATCAGGCTAACAAGGATAAAATAGGCCTTGATATATTAAGGCCTTTGGTTTGTTTGAGATGAAGTTTCAACTGAAGGCTTTAATAGAAACAAGGGTATTGACCAGCACAAGAGAGAGATTGCCTTTGTAAAAAATAGAGGTAAAGCGCTTGATGTTGGGTACGGCTGTACCGGACGATTGATTGATCTTCTCCTAAGCGAAGGTTTTTCTCCTGAGGGCGTTGATGTTTCAGGAAATAAGCCAGTGTATTGGGTTAATACGTTAATCTATTTAGCCAAACAGCTGTTATTTTTAGCGTAAGACACAATATATCATCAGCGATGTTAAACTTTTTACAACATTAAGCGTTCTTTGAAACGCGTGGTACATGATGCAAGCAACGGAGCTACAGACAGACAGAACGAACAATCCTCAGGCCATTTACCCTGGATGATGCGATACAAGCATTTTCGTGGTTTGGTGATCAAGAAGTCATGAAGTTTACCCCTCATGGTCCTGATATAACTTTGGAGTCTACTATTACGAGGATAGCGGGTTATATTGAACATCAGCAGCAATATGGTTTTGCAAAATGGATCATTATTGATCGCAATACCCTGAAACCCATTGGCGATTCAGGCCCCCTATATTTTCCAGAATGTCAGACTTTCGAGTTAGGTTATAGATTATTGCCGGGTTTTTGGAACCAGGGTATAGCAACTGAAGTTGCATCTGCCTGGATTCGGTATTGCTTTCAAGTATTAGACTTGAAGAATTTAATGGCTTTTGCGCATACAAAAAATCTGGCTTCAATACGTGTTCTTGAAAAGTCAGGGTTTCAATTCAGTCATCAAGAGTGCTTGATGGGTATGGAGAGTAGGGTATTTAATATAGGTAAGTCCGAATTCGAGCTTAGCCTACAGTGAAAGGTAAATTTCGACCCTTAGTCGTCAGTCATTGTCTTAGGAATCTAATGTCTACTATTGATTAAAAAGCAGGCACTACGGTAATCAATTTAAAAACACCAAACAGCCAACCATTTGTTGTTATCATTAACGCGCGACATTTAGAAATCAAGTGATGTATTCTATATAGTTTGACAATGTAAGTGTATAAATTTCAGCCGAAATATTTGAGAATTATTTGCATGGAAAACTCTAAACAACAAAGACAGCTTCCAAACTTATTTACCATTAGTGTTGTATTCAACGAGCTTGTGCTTTGTGCAGGTAAAACATTAAACGATGCCCGATGGGGAGCTTGGTTCGGCGAGATTCAGGAAATATTTCGTAATAAAAAATATAAGGAACAAACATTTACATCCTGCCTCATAGATTTAAGTCAGTGTTGTTGGGCTGATCCGTTACCATTGCTTTCATTATCTCTAGTGTTGATCGAATTTCAGGAAAATGATGGAAAGATAAAAATTAAGTTTCCACCTATATACCCAATACCAGATTCTAAAAATCCAAATAGTACATTAAATTCTACGCAAAATGATCACGCAAGATTATTAAAGTTTCTTGTTAGAGAAGGGTTTTTTCACCTTTTAGCAAGTCCAAGCATTACACATATTGACAGTTCGAACCATAATAAACTTAGTGGTCGGGAGGTTTTTTTTGAAAATAATAGTTATGATGCTAATACACACATTAATATTTTAAGGGAATATCCTGTTAATTTAGCTTTTGAGCGCAGTACTTGCTTACTAGCAACAATACTAGATTTATCTTGTTCAGAAGATAAGCAATATGCAGATCACTTGAAGTGCATAGATCAATGGGTTGAAAAAAAAATTTTTATTGATATTGACCCAGTGATTTATGAAGAAGTACCTCGCTGGGCACAGGACGGTATAAGATATCGTTTGATGGTTTTATTGCGTGAGACTTTACATAATGTTTTTGAACACGCAGAGTCTAAATTTGCTGCTGTCTATGTAAGGTATAGAGAAGGGGCATTAGGAGAGTCAAGTCAAACTTGGGAACGAATCTCGCGTTTTACTAAGCGTGAAGATAGTAATGACAAAGTCCCACTTATGAAAACTCGAACAAAATCGGAGTCATTTCCAAATACGCGAACAGGATTTTTTGAGGTTTTTGTTTTAGATTCAGGGCAAGGTTTTTGTCAAAGTTTTAAATGTAACTCATTAAAAGATAAAGTTAATCCTTTACATCAAAGAATGCTTGATGTGTTTAAGCGTGGAATGAGCTCAAAAAAGAATAGGCCAACAGAATATGGAGGGCTTTATCTTATTGGGGAATTACTGACACCAAATAAAGACTTTTTTAGAGTAATGGATGAAGACACATGGTGGGCTACTCAATTACCTTTAAAGGATGAAATTAATCAAGCTGAAAGATCAGAACAAATTACTCTTAATGCTTATGGAAGAGTTCATGGAAATAAAGGAATAAAAGGGCTAGCTTGGACTGTCCGTTTATCGTGGTTAGAAGCCCAAGATATATCAGCTCACAAAAGTCCATGGGTAGGCTTTTCAGATGAAAAGGATCGAAATAAAGTTCTACAGGTGTATCGAGTTGAACAAAACGAACAAATATCGAAAAAATATTCTGGATTAACAGTCTACGACGCTCGCTTTTCATCATATCCGGCATATTTAAATCTCCAGCCATTAGGTGAAAAAAAACATTCATCGCTATTGTTCTTGCCTCCTCCAAATTTATTAAAGAATCATATTCAATTAAAAATTGAGAAAATTTTTGAAGAAATAAATCCTTTAGAAATTAATAGCTTAATTATTGGCGATATTCCTTCAGAAGAAGCAGCGACCTATATAGCCGCTTTTGATAAAGCATACAACTTTAAAAAACCAATTTTTAAAACGGTTAAGCGTGTGGTATTTGTTACTCGTGCGTTAAAGATTTGCATCCTAAACAGGGGGGATTCGGATAGATGTTTAACAATTGCTGGTCCTTCTGAGTTTAAAGCTTATATTACATCTAAATATTTCAATGAAATTTCTGCGCACCTTAGTTTGCATGATTATCTTTACATTCTGCGTCATCATGACGGATGGCGTCTAAAAGAAGTAATAATGGAACAGTTCAATGAAAGTATGTATTTAGATTTTCTTGCGGAAGAAGTAGTATGGAGCAATAATCTGATTCTCCACGGGTATTTAGATTTCTCCCAAACTTTAACTAACCCTCTCTTTAGAGCAGTTTATTCAATAAGTTTGCAACGACTTACTGGATTATTTCCAAGACATGATTGTAGGCTAGAACAGTTAGACTCGTTAGTTCATAGTCTAGTAAATCTTTTCAATGCACAAATTCCACCACGTCCGTTATTAAAAGAAGAATCTCGAAATTCACAATGTATTCAAATTGGTAGTATAAAAGTTAGTGGCTATACTGAGCAAGCAGAAAAAAAAGAAGATGTTCCTGTTTTTCATTTTTTCCAGCATCCAGACGGAGATTCCAAGGGCAGATTCTTGCTACCTTGGATTGGTTGTTCTGAAATAACTAAGCCTAATCCAATTGATAATCAGTATAAACGAGTTGGTAACACACCAGTTATTGCTAGAGACGGTTGGAAGGCCTATAAACTACCTCGTTTTTATAAAGAGAAAAACTCAGAAGACTATAGGTCAGCCTACGAAAAATCTCCACGTGATAGTTATCAAGCATGGCAGGAATCTAGCAGGCCTCCAATGAAGTTAGGGCATTGGAGTTATGGTGGTCATCATGAAATTCTTACTATTAATTTATTACTTGCCTTTAATACAGAGCTAGACCGTATCAATCTATATCTAGGTGGCTCGCTCGCAAGGTTTACCTACGCCAATTTATTTCGTGTGTTTTGTATTACAGCTAGTGATTTAAAGCCTCAACATAGGCGCTTATTTAATAAAATAGAAAAGGATAGCTATAAACATCTTTTATCAGAAAGTAATAATTCACAGAATGCTCTACTGGTTTATCCCTCTCACCCTGTAACCGATCATATTATTGATAGTTTTCTAAACTTACTTGAAAACGGGGCAACAAAATCTATACGTAGCAGAATGATTGCTATTTTGCCAATAAGACGCCACCGGAGTGGTTCGGGCCTACAGATTTCAGGAATAACTCTTGAGCGGCTAACTAATGAAGCAAATAAAAGTCCAAGAGTAGTTTTTTTTGATGATGGTGTGGTCAGTGGTAGAACATATGAGGAAATAAAACGTCTTTTAAGTAGTTTAGGTTATCGCGATATACATTCGCTTATGTTGCTTGATCGCCAAAGATTACCTTCTATTGATCATCTTAAAAATGAAAAACATGTTTGTTACTGGCGTTTGGATGTTCCTTCCTTAGGTGGAAAAGCTCATTGTCCACTTTGTCATGCGATAGACAGAGTAAAAGCCTTGAGTGATTCTATAGTCAGTAGAGCCCACAAAATGCGAATTCATTCTTGGTGTGATTCTTGGAGAGAGCTTGATCCATGTACTGAATGGGGAGATGCTGGCTTAAGACCAATACCTTTAACGCTAAAAAAGCCGGCAAGAAGATTTGCAATTACGCGAAACAATGACGGAACTTATAGTCAGATTGGAGGTGACGAGCAGCAAATTCGCATCACTAATTCTGCTGGCCTGATTACTTGGGTTACAGAACTACATACAGTCACGTCCCGTGACGATCTTTATTTTCGACTTATTGAGCTTGAGAAGGAAGCAATGACATCAGTAGTTCGTATTCAGTTATTATCTACTCAATTATTATTGTTTCATGTTGAGTTCGATTCAGATCATGCGTTAAATCTTGGCAATGAGTTACTAGAAGCATTATGGCATTCAAAGGAACATGATCGTCATACTGCTTTAGCCTGTCTCACACTAATGAGTTGTGGTGATTTGTTTCTTAAAGCTGTTATTGACAATTTCTTAGATAAATCTGATCGCTTATATGAATTAGAAGGTAGGAGTTTGGATGTTTTATTACTGATTGCTTTAAAACTTTCAGTAGAACAGCGTGAGTTAATGGGGATAATAGCTAATCCAAGATTGGATGTGGTTAATCGACTTCTTAAGCCATGTGGAAAGCCTGATTTGTACTATCGGTTACACCGCGAAGTGAAAGATCATCTTGGCAAAAGCCATTCGAGTCCGTTATGTCGCCTTTTTACTACATCAGAATCAATGATCACACAAAATCATTTAATGGATGTTCAGGGAAGTGCGGCACAGATAATGGCTCTAGTAAATGAAATTCCTCATTACTTTTTAAGGGATAAAACTGAGGCACATAAACAATATATTAATATTAAGAAAGAAATTAATAAAAAAGAAGACGAACTTCGCGAATCAATCGCCGCTGTCTATGACAATAGATGTAATTCTAATATTGAGTTATTAAAAACAAAAGGTCGTGAATTGCTGGATGAGGGTGATAAATTGCATAACGGATTATTTTTTTCGTTACAGGTTCAAAAATTGAAAAACGGTTTCCCTGATGTAATTACTGAGTTTTTTGAGTCTTTAATGGAATCAATACATACTGAAGAAAAAGTCATAAAATGGCATTTACCCGGGCGTGATGAGACGTGCCTGTTAGCGCAAGATTTTCTCGAAAAAAATAATGTATTTGAGGCTTACATAGTTTGGGACTCTGAAATACAAAAAGCCGTTTTAGATGTATTGTCTAATGTCCGACATGTTGATGTTAATGAAATGATAAATAATCCATGGGGTAATAATAAAGATATAGAAGTAAAAGCTCATCTTTGGTGTAAAATTGAAATGAATCAATCTTGGTTCAATTTGGTTATGCAGAATAAAAGCAAGCATAAGCACAAAGAAATAGACCTTCGCACGAGTTACGCTCATAGTCATCATATTTTGAAAGAAATAGGTGGAAACGTTAAGTATAACGATAAAAATGACGGAATTGTCGAGACCTTTCTCTCAATTCCATATGCTCATACACTTCAAACTCTTCCTAAGGAGAGCTCGAATGGCTAACTATTCAATATTGGTAGTTGATGATCAACCGTCGCAGACAGAATTATATTTTCATAGGCTTTTCGGCGGTGATAACAGATTTAAATACACCCAAGTAAAAAACCCTAACGAGTTTAGAACAGCTAATATAGCAAGTTATGATGCAATTTTACTGGATATAAATTTGGATAATTGGGAGCTTCAATTATCCGAAGCCTTGTCCCACATCAACCACCGAAGTCCTGTGATTTTAGTAAGTAGGGAATGGAACAAAGACCGAACACATCAGCAAGTATCGGAGGCTTTGTCAGAAGCAAAAGATGTTGTGTTTATTGCTACTTTGGTGTTGAATTGGCTAGGCGACGACAATTGGGAAAGTTATGCAGAAAGCATGCGGTTTCAGCTTGGCGATGCAATAGGAAGGAATCGCCGTAAAGGTTTGCTTAATTTAAAAGATGACGTTTCAGTAAGTATTTTACATTTGTCTGACCCTCAATATGGTGATCCAAACAGTGATGATTGGGCGTTATATGTCGAGGATCAAATATCGCAATTTGTATTACGCGAATTAGACAGGGAAATTCATTTTATTGCAATCACAGGAGATATTGCATATAGCGGGCAAATTGAGGAATATGATAAAGCCATATTAAAATTAGAAAAAATGTTCAAACGCTTTTTTCCTACTAGAAGTGATTGGCGTGAGCGTATTCTTCTAGTCCCTGGGAATCACGACGTTAACTTAAGTTTAGCTGCAACAGATAGGGTTAGCATTGAGTTTTCTAAAGATAAAAAAGATGATTCAAAACCTATTTTAAACATTAAGGCACTTAAAACAGCAAAGAAAGACTTCCCTTATCGAAAGTTTGCATTAGCTCCTTTTAGGGATTTTGCATGGCAATTAACGGGTGATCCAAGTTGGCATGATGCCAGGGAATTAAATTGGATAAATGATAGCTTTCATCATATTGGATTAAGATTTTTTTTATTCAATAGCGCGTCTGCTATTGATTGTGATCACCCTAATAAAGCAGGTTTTTCGCATGACGCCATTCAAAATTTAGGTGGAGAAGATATAACTCATGAACAACCGTTTGGAATTGCATTCAGTCATCATGGTCCACCAGAGATTGGAGATACTGGTAGCGATATATTAAGTGACTGGCCTAAAATCGCCCCTTTTCTATCGACGCGCAAAGTTAAATTATTTGTACATGGGCATGGGCATGCTCGAAAAGTCGATCTTTTTGATATGAGTAATCAATTGTCCAATACTTCTAAAAAGGGCAGTCTAAAAGATGATATGCTTTTACGTATTATGGCCCCTACCACGCATCTAAATGGAAAACTTCGTCCACTAGAAGAAGTCCGTGGTTTTAACTTGATTACTTTGAACCGTAGTAATGGAAAAGTTAACAAGGTAAAAATTGAATCTTTTGAAACGATCAACAATAATTTGATACCTTCAAAAGACTCGCCGTGGGAATATTATGTATAATTTTTAAATTGCTTTCAAAGCATATAAGGTCCAAGGTGCTTGGATGGATGGGTGTTATAGATAAGTTTTAGAACATTTTAGGCGATTAGCTTATCTATTTTTCTATTGAATTTAAGATGTCTATTTCGGGATAAATATGTGGGTTCTTCAGGCCGGTACTACTAAACCGTCCCCAGAGATTCATAGGTGACTAAGCTGTTTGTTAATACACCCCAATTTCTTTAAGCATTTTTATGATGGGTTTTAAGCGACTGATAAATTTCCGAAAGCTGACTTTATGCTAAATCTATCTTTCGACAGAATCAACAATACAAAAACAATAATCAATGTTTCTGTTGTGGCACTTTCCGCAATTTACTCACGTCATAGCCAAGATTTGCAACGGCTGTTGTTAGTTCCTGGTAGTGGCTGTCAGTAATGACAGGTGTACGCGCCATTATCCAGACATAGTCTCTGGCATTTCTTGCAATGATGGTACTGGTGTAATCCTTATCAAGATACGCAATGATATATTCAGATTTAAACGGCCAGATAAATTGCATACCCCAGACTGCGTTGCCGGTATTTTCTACAACAAACCCATGCGGGTTATACCGCTTTTTAGGCCCATTAAATCCGCCTTCGTTAAACACGAAAGTCGTGTTGATGCTGCCGTCTTTTTCGAGTTGGTAAGATTCAATCGCGTTGTATGCCCCGGTTTCTATAAACGTGGGAATGCACGCGATCACATACCAGTCGCCCATAAATTCATTTAAATTGACTTCAGCTACCGGTTTAACGGGTGGCAGGTTTTGGCTTGAACAGGCACCGATGAGCGAGGTAAAAAGGCCGACGAATAAACAGATTATTTTATTTTTCATTTTAGCAGTGTTTCTTTTAAGTCTTCAGAAAATGGTTTGTTGCCAAACCAGATATTTAAGTAAGCCAGCGCAATCTCGGGATCTTGAAGGGTTCCTAAATCCTGTCCATTTAATTGTAGTAACAATCCCTTTAAGGGATCATAAATCAGATCATAGATATCGCCTGCCTTAACATCCTGATACTGGTTATTGAACTGCTCGAAAGTTGTTTTCCATTGATTAAACTTTTCTCCCAGATTAATTTCCAGATATTCAACAGAAGCTTCTCTAAAGGCTTTTGCCGGAATACTGGTATCATATAAAAATCGCAGCCGCTTGGGCGTGAGCGAAAATACGTCTAAAACCTGATTGCAATCTTCAAGGTACAGACCGGCATTACCGACATGAATCAGTTTAAAAGCTTTAAGCTCGGCCTGACTACACAGTTTAAGCGGGGTTTTTGAATCATTAATCTGGTTCGGAAAACGTTCCTCAGACCACCCAACCGATGTGAATAAAAATAAACTACTCAATAGTCCTTTCAGTAATTGCTTGCGCTGCTTTTTATCCATCGCAATACGCCTCCTATAATAGGTAAGTGTTGGTAAAAACCCTGCATACTGTCCCAATAGTCCTGATGCATTATTATTTGGTTGTCTGCATTAAATCGTAAATGGCTCAAGCCTATAGATTGACTATCGACATCCTGCCCTATCAACTTAAATCGAGTCTTCATTAACCATCGAACATAAGTATCCTTGCCATGGTCTTGTACGCTGAGTACTTCAAATTTCATGGCATCAATATTTTGTTGAGTTTGTTTTAAATACTTCAATAAGTTTTGTCTGTCATGAATTGTGACCAGGGTGTCGTTAAAATAGATTTTGTCAGCATAGGTTTTTGCTATTTGTTCATCTATCGAACCGGATTCAAGTTGATCATACAGTTTAATGAAGGCTTGTATCCGCTGGTTAGCTTGAATATCCTGCTCTGCAGGTGCCAAAGCCAGATATTCCTGTATTGAACTGGATTCAACATGACTGCAAGCGGTAATTAATATGCAACATAAAACCAAACAATATTTCATCGAGAACCCCGTATTTTTTTATAGGCTTACTATTGCACAGTGCCTGCTCTATTACGTGAACGTTTTTATCTTAAACGTTCACGTAACAGTCACATGAAATAATATTAAATATTCATTCAAATTTCCCGGAGTTATTCATGTTTTCGAAAACAATGCTCGCCAAGTTTCTCAGTTGGTTTGATAACAACAGTGTAAAGAAAACCAATCAAAGTGACGAGGCCATTGATTGGCTCAGGGTGATACCGTTTATTCTGATGCATCTGGTCTGTTTGCTGGTTTTTGTGGTCGGCTGGAGCCCCGTGGCATTGTGGATAGCGCTGTTTTCGTATTTTATTCGGATGTTTGCCATCACTGCGTTTTATCATCGCTATTTCTCCCATAAATCTTTTAAAACCAGCAGAGTATGTCAATTTTTGTTTGCCTTGCTGGGCGCAACGGCAACCCAGCGTGGGCCGATATGGTGGGCATCGCATCACCGTCGGCATCATTTATATTCGGATAAAGAAAAGGATATTCACAGCCCTAGACACGGATTTATCTGGAGTCATATGGGCTGGTTTCTCTGTCTTAAAAATTTTACTACCCAGGAACATTGCGTGCGCGATTTGCTGAAATATCCAGAACTGCGTTGGCTGGATCGTTTTGATATTGTGGTACCCATTGTTTACGCTTTTTTTATGTTAGGGCTGGGAAAATGGCTGGAACTATATTTCCCGGAACTGAATACCAATGCGTCACAAATGTTGATATGGGGTTATTTTGTTTCTACGATTGTGTTAATCCATTGCACGTTATCCATTAATTCATTAGCTCACCTGTTGGGTTCTAAACGCTATCAAACGGATGATGACAGTCGTAATAATGCCATTCTGGCGTTGATCTCTTTAGGCGAAGGCTGGCATAACAATCATCATCATTATCCAGTGTCAGCCAGACAAGGCTTCTTTTGGTGGGAAATTGATATCAGTTACTATCTTTTAAAGTTAATATCGTGGTTCGGTTTAATCTGGGATTTACAAGCAGTGCCTACAGAAAGGTTAAGTTCGAATCTTGTTTCTAAGGAATCAAAAGTATGAAAATAGCAGTGATAGGCAGCGGCATTTCTGGCGTTTATGCGGCTCACTATTTAAGTCAACAGCATCAAGTCACCGTTTTTGAAGCGAATCCCTATCCGGGTGGTCATACCGATACCCATAATATCGTGCTGGAAGAGCAGAATTATCCGGTAGATACGGGTTTTATTGTTTTCAACGAACATAATTATCATTTTTTCTGTCAGTTTTTGCGTGATCTGGGCGTGACTTCTCAGCCGTCTGATATGAGTTTTAGCGTAGTCAATGCGCTTACCGGGCTTGAATACAATGCCACCACGATGGATAAACTCTTTTGCCAGCGCCAAAATTTGTTACGGCCACGCTTTTACCGCATGGTTATGGATATCCTGCGTTTCTACCGTGAGGCTCCGGCATTGTTAAACAGTACGGATGATGCTTTAACACTGGGCGACTATTTACAAAACAACCGGTATAGCGAAGCATTTATAGATGATCATATTTTGCCTATGGGGAGTGCTTTATGGTCCGGCCCTGCCGAGTTAGTCAAGCAGTTTCCGGCACGGTATTTCGTCAGCTTCATGGCTAATCACCAGATGTTAAAAACCAGCGACAGACCCGAGTGGCGAACTATTGTGGGGGGTTCTTCAACGTATATTCAAGCATTTCAGCGGAGTTTTCAGGGAGAATTACGCTTGAACTCGCCTGTGTCGGCAGTGAGTCGCAATAGTTACGGGGTTACGGTAAAGACAGCTTCAGACGAGCAACAGTTTGATCGGGTTATTTTTGCTTGCCATAGTGATCAAGCCTTGCGCCTATTGGCAGAGCCGACTCAAAGTGAAGTCGAGATTCTGGGAGCCATGACTTTTCAGGAGAATGAGGTGGTGTTACATACGGATGCTAATTTAATGCCTAAACATCCTAAAGCGTGGGCCAGTTGGAATGCTTTAAAACTCAGTGAAAACCAGTCTCGGTGTACGGTGACTTATTACATGAACCTGTTACAAAATCTGTCAGCACCCGAACCATTATTGGTAACGCTTAATTGTACAGACCGTATTGATCCGGCCAAAATTCTTCAGACAAGAACCTATCATCACCCGGTTTACACGGTTAACAGTCTGGCAGCCCAACAGCGTCGTGAGGAAATCAATGGACAGAATTCTACTTATTATACCGGTGCCTACTGGGGATGGGGCTTTCATGAAGACGGCGCTAAAAGTGCCCAGGAAGTCATTGAACTAATAAACGGCTAGCCATGAATCAATTGCACAGTCGTCTTTATGAAGGTTGGGTTCGACATCGTCGATATACGCCTAAAAGTCACGCCTTTAAATATCCTGTATTTATGACCTGGCTGGCTTTGGATGAACTTGATCAGGTGATGGCTATTAGTCACTGTTGGTCTTTAGAGCGGTTTAATCTGGTTAGTTTTTATCGTAACGATTATCTTGGCGCCCATTCCGGACAGGATTTGTCCAGTTCGGTAACAAATCGTATCAAAGAACATAACGGGGAAGATTTTAAGGGCCGAATCTGCTTGTTAACCCATTTACGTTTTCTGGGTTTTTGTTTTAATCCCGTCAGTTTTTATTTCTGTTATCCCGAAGGTTCAGAGTCGCCTCGTTACATTCTGGCTGAAATTAATAACACACCGTGGAATGAAAGATACTGTTACGTTTTAGATGTCGTAGAGGGGCCTTCGCAAAAAAACCAATGGACCTTTGATTTTAAGAAAGCTTTTCATGTATCCCCGTTTATGCCAATGGAGCAGCATTACCGATGGCAGTTTAGTTTGCATGAATCAAACCTGATCATCAATATGCAGTTACAACAGGATAATGAATGCTGCTTTGATGCCACTTTGCAGCTTAAAGCTAAAGCAATGACCCCCTCTGAGATGCGGAATCTGCCGTTACGTTTTCCATTTTTGACGTTATCGGTGGTCATTGCTATTTACTGGCAAGCCTTACGATTGTGGTTAAAAGGTATTCCTTTTTATAGCCACCCTGAAAAATAATCCGAGTAAAATCCAGGAGACTTCCATGAACGCAGTTGTTAACACCTTAAGTAAAACCCCGACCCGCATTGATTTGTTTTTTCGCAAAGCGTTTCTGGATAAACTTGCGAAATTAGAGAATGCGGTATTAATCATTTCGGATGCATTGGGTGAATATGTCTTAGGGTCTGAAGGCATCGATGGTCTATCTGCCAGAATCGATGTACTGGATATGGGTTTCTATCAGCAAATAGCTCTGGGAGGTTCAATTGGAGCGGCAGAGTCTTATATGACTCAGGCTTGGCAAGCAGATGATCTATGCCATGTTATACAAGTGCTGGTACGTAATCGCGATTTACTTGATAGCCTGGAAGGTGGATTAGCAACGCTGGCTAATCAATTACTTAAGATCTGGCATTTTGCGAACCGGAATTCCAGGCAAGGCAGCAAAAAGAATATCGCAGCCCATTATGATCTGGGTAATGACTTGTTTGACTTGTTTCTTGATCAGCATGGTATGTATTCATCCGCTACTTATTATCAGTCTGACTTAAGTTTAGAGGACGCTTCGACGGCAAAGCTTGAGCGGATTTGTCAGAAACTGGACTTAAAACCGGACGATCATGTGCTGGAAATCGGGACGGGTTGGGGTGGTTTTGCAACGTATGCCGCCAGCCGGTACGGTTGTAAAATTACCACGACAACGATCTCTAAACAGCAATTTGAAGCGGCACAACAGCGCATTGCCGAAGCCGGTGTTGCCGACAGAGTTACCGTGTTGATGAAGGATTATCGAGAATTGCAAGGGAGTTATGACAAGCTGGTTTCCATTGAAATGATAGAGGCAGTCGGACATCATTACCTGGATACGTATTTAAAACACTGTGCAGCCTTGTTAAAGCCTGAGGGTTTGGGCTTGATTCAGGCGATCACCATAGAAGACCGGTATTATCATCAGGCATTAAAAAGTGTCGACTTTATCAAACGCTATATTTTTCCGGGCAGTTTTATTCCTTGTGTGAGTGTCATTATAGAAAGTGCTTCACGATGTACTGACCTCCGTCTCATCAATCTGGAAGACCAGGGAGAGAGCTATGCCTTGACTCTTAATAGTTGGCGAAAACGATTTATGGCGGCTTTGAATCAGGTCAGAGCCTTAGGCTATAACGAAGAGTTTGTTCGAATGTGGGAGTTTTATCTCTGCTATTGTGAAGGCGGCTTTAGAGAGAAGTCGATTTCCAATGTCCAGTTACTGTTTGCTAAACCCGGAAATCGTCGTCAGCAATGGTTACCTGTTTATGAAGCGTAATAACTGGATCAATATGGCCTGGATGCAGGCGCTTTGGTTTGGAGCCATTATTGGCGCTGCCCGGGGACAGCTTTGGCTAGCGCCGATTTTGCTGATGGGCTTTGTATGCTGGGAGTTTAGTCCTACCCGACGTGTTTATGGTGATTTTCAGTTAATGCTGGTTGCCGTCTTGATAGGACTTATACTCGATACGACCTGGGTAAAAATAAACTGGCTTGAATTTGCATCAGGCTGGACTTTATCTAAGTTGGCACCTTTATGGATTTTAGTGTTATGGGCAGGTCTGGCATTAACGCTGAATCATTCTCTGGCCTGGTTACAATCTCGGTTACTGCTTGCTGGCGTGTTAAGTGGCTTTTGCTGTCCATTATCTTATTTGGGAGCAGCACGTTTGGGGGCGGTTAATATTGTGACGGATTCCTGGCTCTGGGCTATAGGACTCGGCTTTAGCTGGGCAGTGACTTTGCCATTCTTACTTTGGTTAGCCAGACATTTGAAGCAGATTAAAGAGGAACAAGTGGATGTTTAGTCTGATTACCGTAGCTGTTTTAAGTGTTGTCGCCATGTTACTGGCCTGGAACTGGCAAAAGAATCATGTCAATGCAGGTATTGTCGATGTGGTTTGGGCTTATGGGATGATGTTTTCTGGAGTTTTTTATGCTTTAACCGGTGCTGGGCCGTTGATTATAAGATTAAGTTTAGGGTTACTTACCTTTGGCTGGTTTCTGCGCTTAGGCATTCATTTACAACGACGCGTGTTGTCAGAACCAGAAGATGGTCGCTATCAAGCGATGCGTAAGGCGATGAAAGAGCAAGCCAATAGTGGTTTTTTAGTATTTTTTCTATTACAGGCCGGGTTTGTCTGGTTATTATCGCTGCCGTTCTGGGCGGTTGCACAGAACATGCAACCACAACCTGCTTTAGTGATTGCCGCCTTAATACTTGCTGGGCTGTCTTTATACGGTGAAACCACCGCTGATCAGCAATTAGCCAAATTCAAAAGCAAGCCTGAACATCGTGGGTTAAGTTGTCGCAGTGGCTGGTGGCGTTATTCCCGACATCCTAACTATTTTTTTGAATGGTTACACTGGTTTGCTTATCCATTGTTGGGTTGGGGAAGCGCTTATCACTATGAGTTATGGTTAGCTCCAATAGCCCTATTTTGCTTTTTATATTTTTTGACCGGTATACCTTTCACAGAACAGCAGGCATTGCGTAGTCGAGGAGAGGATTACCGAAAGTATCAACAGGCGACCTCTAAGTTTTTTCTATGGTGGCCTAAATCTGAACCCTTCTAATAAGAGAATCAACGATGAGTGTTATAACACTTGCAGAAAATAGATGGTTGCCAGACAGTATTATTCGGTTTGGCATCCGACAGTTATTGAAGCAGCGGCTGAAAGATGAGTTTGCTTACGATGTGGAGCAACAAAACAAACGCTATCGCGAGCTGCTGGAAAGTTTACGTGAAAGTCCTATTGCCATAGAAACTGAAGCAGCCAATGAACAGCATTATGAAGTGCCTGCCGCATTCTATCAATATGCTTTAGGTAAGCATCTTAAATATTCATCGTGTTATTGGGATGATGAAACAGAACATCTGGATCAGGCTGAAGCAAAAATGCTGGGCCTGACGGTGGCAAGAGCCGAATTACAGGATGGTCAGCATATCCTCGAATTAGGTTGCGGTTGGGGGTCGCTAACTTTATGGATGGCAGAACAGTTACCCAATAGTCATATAACAGCCGTTTCAAATTCCAATAGTCAAAGAGAGCACATACAACAGCAGGCAAAATTGAGACATCTCGATAATATCGAAGTGATTACCTGCGATGTCAATCAGTTAAATTTACAACATCAGTATGATCGAATTGTTTCAGTTGAAATGTTTGAGCACATGCGGAATTATGACAGCTTATTGAACAAAGTGGCTTCGTGGTTAAAACCTGACGGTAAATTGTTTGTGCATATTTTTTGTCATCGCTATCTGGCATACCCGTTTGAAACACAAGGCGATGATAACTGGATGGGGAAGTATTTTTTTACCGGCGGTCTGATGCCGGCCCGTGATACCTTATTGCACTTTCAAAAGCATTTAAAATTGCAACGACAATGGGATTTATCCGGTAGCCATTATCAAAAAACGGCCGAAGCCTGGCTTAATAATATGGATAATAATACACAAGAAATTATGCATCTATTTGCCGAAACATACGGTAGAAAAGAGGCAAATGTTTGGGTACAGCGCTGGCGTATCTTTTTTATGTCTTGCGCAGAATTATTTGGTTACAGCAAAGGTAATGAGTGGTTGGTCGCGCATTATCTTTTTAGTAAACAAAGCTAGTTAAAGAAAACAATGAAAAAGCAGGGGTTGCATAACAAACTTATCAAGGCATTCTTGGTCCAGATTTTGTTGATTAGTTTGGCAACCTTGCTGGGTGTTTTTTCTGCGGAAAAAATTGTCGAAAAGGTACTGGTTCGTCAGGCGCTGGTTGGTGAAGCCGCTCACTTTTGGACGCGGTATCAACAAAATCCGGATTTTCCTACACCTGACACTTTAAATCTAAAAGGTTATCTTGCGGTCGGCAATAGCTTTGCTAATATCCCTGAGCCATTGCAACAGAAACTACCCGGCTATTTTCGCGCTAATTTTAACGGGCGAAAACCGATAGTCTATATCGAAGATCATGGAAACGCCCGTTTGTACTTGGTTTTTGATGAAGAGCAGGTTGCCAATTTGGCCTTTTATTTTGGTGTGGTTCCCCTGAGTCTGGTATTGCTTCTGATCTATCTATTTGCCTGGTTATCGTATCGGCAATCTAGGAATGCCATTTCCCCAGTGATAAAACTGGCGTATATAGTAGAGCAATTTGATTTCCGCAGACAGAGTCTAGCTCAGCTAGATTTGAATGAATTACGACGCACATCCGACAGTGATGTTATTAAACTGATCGATGCACTCGATCATTTTACCGAACGACTGGAACAATTTATCCAGCGTGAAAAGAATTTTACCCGTGATGCCAGTCATGAATTGAGAACACCGTTGGCTGTCATCAAAAGTTCGCTGGCATTACTGCAAAAACGTACCGACTTTCAGCCCAATGAAAACCAGTCCATAGCTAGGATAGACCATACTTTACGCGATATGGAGAGTTTGATAGAGACGCTGCTGCTCTTGGCACGGGAAGAGTCCTCGCCATTACCGGAGGAAGATGTATTAATTAATGACCTTTTAATTATGCTGATGGAACAAATTAATCAGGCAATCGGCAATGATAAAGTTAGCCTGGAGATTGAGCAAAACTGTCTATTATTAATACCTGCAGCTGAAAAAGTACTGGCTATCCTGTTTAGCAATTTGCTCCGTAATGCCTTTATTTATACCCGTCAAGGCGTTATTTCCATTACCATTGGTGACAGGCAGGTTAGTATTTCGGATACCGGAATCGGTATGAGTCAACACCAGTTAGAGCATGTTTTCGAACCCTTTTATCGGGCTCATGCGGATAGCAATGGTCATGGTTTGGGGCTGACTATTGTGACTCAATTATGTAATAGATATGGCTGGAAGTTAAAAATACGGAGTAAACAGGGTGAAGGTACGCGGATTACGGTAATCTTCCCTAAGGCTCGCCTGCTAGGTGGTAGAACTGATAATATCTAGCAGCCGCTTTACGACTGCTCAGGTGCAACTATTCGAAATCCAAGGCCTTGTTGAGTCTCTAGCAATGGCAGATCAAAAGGTTTATCGATAGCCTTACGCAATTTATATAAATGGCTTCGCAAGGTATCGCTATCAGGCGATAACTCTCCCCAAAGTTCATATTCGAGTTGTTCCCGAGTGACCAGCGCCGGCGATTCACGCATCAGGATTCGTAAAATTCTAAGGCACGTTGGAGATAAATGGATGACATGATTATTACGTACAACCTGCATGGTTCGATTATTAAGACTTAGATCATGTATGGTGTAAACTGATCCATCCAGTTCGCCGCGTTCACGACGGATTAGCGCCATTATCCGCGCCTCTAATTCTGGCATATCAAAGGGTTTTAGCAGATAATCGTCAGCGCCCTGTTTAAAACCATTCAATTTGTCTTGCAGTTGATCGCGTGCGGTCAGCATAAGGATAGGTGTAGACAAATGTAAATCCGTGCGTAATCGGCCACATATTTCCAGACCGTCAATACCCGGAAGCATGATATCCAGAATAATGGCCTCATAACGTTGAGTGGTGGCCAAGTGCAATCCAGAGAGACCATCATAAGCATAATCCATGCTGAAGCCGCTACTCTCAAGATAAGTTCCCACCGCTAAGGCAAGGTTTTTATGGTCTTCTACCAGAAGCACTCTGGCGTGGTTGATTGTTGGCGAGGTTTTCATAGGTTGCCAATTTATTTAGTTGGCTAAACCAGTTTTATGCCTTCCTTATCATCGATGGTGATGAGCTGTTGTTTATACAATGAACCTATGGCCTGTTTAAATACTTTTTTACTGACGCCAAAGGCCGTGTAGATGGCTTCTGGTGGACTCTTGTCACTGAGCAATAACACGCCTTTGTTTTGTTTAAGCTTGAGCAATATTTTGTCAGTCAATGACACGACTTTTCCATAACCGGGTTCTTGCAAGACGAGATCAATTTTACCGTCGTCACGGATTTGTTTAATGTAGCCGTCCAGCTTTTGGCCTTTTCTAACCGGTTGATACAGTTCATTGTGGTAGAGCATACCCCAGTAAGCGTTATTAATAATGGCTTTTACGCCTAAATCTGTTTTTTCAGCAATGATTAAAGATACCTTTTGCCCCGCTTCAAAGGTTTCAGGCTCTTCAACTTCATCGGCAATAAAGCGATCAATCTTGGTGGTGGCTGCCAGGCGATTTTTTTCATCAAGAAACACTCTAACCAGGTAAGAGCGTCCGACTTCCATTTCATGGTGCTGCTCACTAAAGGGTACTAATAAATCTTTAGGTAAGCCCCAATCTAAAAAAGCCCCGATATAATTCAGGGAGACTACTTTTAGCCACGCAATTTCATCGACGACGGCCAGGGGCTTTTTGGTAGTTGCGGCTAAATGGCCGTCGGAATCTACATACACAAACACATCAAGGCTGTCACCTAATTCACAGTGTTCTGGCGGTCTTTTATCAGCCAGTAATACTTTTGCAGAAACCCCGTTGTCAAGATAGATGTCAGGGCCCTGTTTCTTGACAACGTTTAAGGTGTTAATTTTTCCAATGTTTAACATGGTGATACTCAGCTAGTAATAATAAAACGCACAGCGTCTAAGCGTATCTGTGCGGCTTGCATATTCTCATGGGCGAGCATGGTCATATCTTTGATGTATTCAATTTCTTCAGTCTTGATGGTGGGGTTAACCTTCTTTAAACGCACCAGGCGTTTTATTTCTGCAGACAGTGAAGTCAGCATTGTATTAGTGGCGTCATTAATCAAAACCTGCATATCGGCTTTCGCTTTATCTTCAGCAGCGGATAACAGTTTTGTGATCAATTGTCGCTGATTATTCAGAAAGCCAATGATTTGTAATTTGTCAAAGTTTTTCCCGGTTTCAAATAAGCTGGCATGGTCTATGTTTTCAGTCAAATCCTTTTGATGTTGGTTAATTAAAACACGCACGGGTGTTGGGGGTAAGAAACGTCCAATTTGTAGTTCAGCCGGTGCACTACATTCAACAATATATAAACATTCCAACAGAAACTGTCCTGCTCTTAACTCAGGGTGCTTTACAACGCTAATAGCGGCATTGCCTGTTTCACTGGATAAGATTAAATCTATTGACGAAGTAACCAGCGGATGTTCCCAGGTTAAGAATTGGAGTTCTTCTCTGGCCAGCGCAATGTGACGATTAATAGTGATTGTCAAGCCGTCTTCTGAGAGATTAGGAAAGTGTGATACACGTAAATGATCACTAGGGCGAATAATAAAACAATCCGCTGAATGAAACTCGGTATCTACACCATAGCACTCAAAGACATTTTCCATGTAAGGCCACAGTACACCTTCATTATCATAGGTGTTCAGTTGATCGATTAATTCATCAGCTGATTCCTTACGGCATGAGTTGAGTTCTAATAATTGATCACGACCATTGTGTAGTTGGGCTTCAATAGTTTTACTCAATTGTTTGGTTTTGTTGATGAATGCGTCAATGTAGGCAGGTTGATTGTTTTGCAATACTGCGTCTAGTTCCTCATGTAACTGGTCAGCAACGGCTTGAGCAGCCGAATTGTTAGCGCGAAATGCATTAAGCCCTTGGTCATACCATTGATAGAGGGTATGTTGTGGGGTGTTTTCTATATAGGGGATGTGTATCTGGATGACATGTTTTTGGCCTATACGATCCAAGCGTCCGATACGTTGTTGTAACAAGTCAGGATTGATGGGTAAGTCCCATAAAATCAGGTGATGAACAAACTGAAAATTTCTGCCTTCACTACCAATCTCAGAACAGATTAATAAGCGAGCAGAGCTTTCTTCATCCGCAAAGTAAGCAGCTGCGCGGTCTCGTTCTATAATAGACATGCCCTCATGAAAGACGGCTGAGGCAATGCCTGCACGGTTCTTTAAGGTTTGCTCTAAGTCAATGGCTGTTTGAGCATGTTTACAGATTAACAGGGCTTTTTGTCCCTTCAAGGAAGGATTTTCTTTTGATTTAGATGCTGTAGTTAGCTTATTTACGAGCCAAAGATAGCGAGGGTCTTGCTGTAAGTCACTGTCGTTTTGTTCGCCAGTTAGTGCGTAACCGAAGCGTTCGCGATCTGGGAAGCCTTGTACGGTTTGGCGTGAGTTTCTGAATAAGATTCGCCCAGTCCCATGATGATCAAGCAATATATTAATTAAAGCAACTCGTGCAGAGGCTGATTTTAATGGATCATTCAGGTTCTCTAATAAGCCACTAACATTATCATCTTTAAGTAAAGTGGTAAGTGATTGTTGATCTTGAGCATCCAGCTTTTGTTCTGCTAGCAATAGTTTAGCCGCATTGGCAACGGGTTCGAAGAGGCGTTCTTCTTCTACAAAGGCTGAAAAGCTGTAAAAACGATCAGGATCAAGTAATCTGAGTCGTGCGAAATGACTTTCTTTACCCAGTTGTTCAGGCGTTGCGGTTAATAAAATAAGGCTGGGAGTTTGTAGGCTGAGATGTTCTACAAATTGATATTCAGGGCTGGCATGGTGTTCACTCCATTCAAGATGGTGTGCCTCATCGACAATCACCATATCCCAACCGGCGTCTAAGGCTTGCTGTTGGCGTTTTGGATGCGCTGAAAAAAAGCCTTGGCTACAGAGGATTAATTGTTCGCTCAGGAACGGATTATGATCTTTATCACTTTGTTCAGCTTCATCCATGTCATCAATACTAATGTCTTCAAGACAGCGGGCTTGATCAAATACGCTGAAACGCAGGTTAAAACGTCTGAGCATTTCGACGAGCCATTGATGCAGTAAGCTTTCAGGTACGATAATTAAAACCCGATTTGTAAGGCCATTAATTAAACGATGATGCAATATTAAGCCGGCTTCGATAGTTTTACCTAAGCCCACTTCATCAGCCAGCATAATTCTAGGCGCTGAACGATTCGCTGACTCGTGGGCAATATAAAGCTGATGTGGAATTAATGAGGTGCGTCCACCCATTAAGCCCTTAACGGGTGATTGCTGATGTTGCTGAAGTCTTAGCCAGGTTTCGTAGCGTAACAGGAACCATGAACTAGGGTCGATTTGTCCCGTAAACAGTCTGTCTTGAGGCTTGTTGAACTGAATGTGATGGTTTAGCTCAATTTCTTCTAGTTCAATTTCTTCCCCATCTGCATTCTTGCCCACATAGATTATTAATCCATCTTTTTCAATTAAGTGGGTAACGGTTAGCTCTTCTTCTTCAATGGATGTAATGGTATCGCCAATTGCAAAAATAACTCGTGTTAGCGGGGCATTATCACTTGCATAGATACGACGTTCGTCACTGGCTAGATAAAGTACCGTAACTCGTTTAAAACTGACTTCAAGAATAAGACCTAAACCAAGTTCTGACTCGGTGTTGCTAATCCAGCGTTGGCCGGGGATAAATTCTGCCATTGATTGAGTTGCCATTACTATCAAAAAATTAACTATTATAAGCGTTATAAAAGTTTTTTTCGGGATTTATCATGTGGCTGGTTGGTGATGATATTTTTAAGTCGGTTAATTTTCGTTAAGCTCTCATTAAGTTTTTCCCCGCTATTATCTGTTTCAAATAATCGATGAATTCAATGATGCTTAACTGATTTCATCCACTGGCTTTAATACTTAATGAGAAAAACTAAATGAAAAAAATATTATCTTTAATACCTATAGCAGCTTTAATCTGTTTATATTCAGCCACTTCGTTTGCTGACCGTGATGGATGGCGAGGTGAGGGCTATGAGCATCATGGACATTATCGTGAACGATATTATCCTCAGCCTGCCATGGGATATTACCCACCCCCACCGGTGGCATATTACCCACCCCCCCCAGTGGCATATTATCCTCCTCAGCCGCGATATAGAGGAGGTAGTCCACAAGGTCTAGCGGGTGGGGTTGTTGGTAGTGTATTGGGTTATGAAATGGGCAATGGTGATCCTATTGCGACTGGACTGGGTGCGGCAGCGGGTTCATTTATTGGTAATGGGATGGCAAGATAATCTCGGTTGTAAAACTCATGTAACAAAAATTTGGTATGCTTTATGCATAGATATTTACACAGAACATTAATTATCGATTGGATATGGATTATGAATACTAAATTAAACGGTAATAAACTCAATACTAAAAAAGGTTTAACTACTGCTGTGAGGGCTGGGTTGTTGTTTGCGTTTTCTGCGGCTCCGTTTGCTGTATTGGGTATGCAAATGCTTAATTTTTTTATGGCGGGCGTTGTTGAACAATAGTGCCTTTGTTATTTAAAGTTGATTGCTTCCCTTGTTTGATTTAATAGCCAGGCAATTAATGTCTGCTTGGCTATGTTCGGGTTTAGAATTTAAACTTAATAGCCCGTAGCAATACCTCTGTTTTTATTTCTTATCCATTCGCTCCAAGAGCCCGCATAAATTTTTGAACCACTTAAGCCTGCGTATTCCATGGCAAGTAAGTTATGGCACGCAGTCACGCCTGAACCACAATAATGTACAACGTTTTCAGGGGCTGTTTTGCCTATAAATTGTTTAAATTGATCCTGCAATAGAGTGGCAGATAAAAACAAGCCATTACTATCCAGGTTTAATTGAAACGCCCGATTTTTAGCTTTTGGGATATGGCCCGCAATGGGGTCAATGGGTTCTTGTTCACCACGAAATCGCTCAGGTGTACGTGCGTCGATGAGGCGAATGGATTGTTTGGCTAGCTTGTCTTGCACTTGGGAGGCATTAAGCCAGAGCGTGGTATCTAAATAGGGTCTGAATACCGTTGGCCTAATGCTGGGTAAGGTCGTTGTTATAGGGAATTGTTGTTGCTGCCAATATTTTATGCCACCATCTAATACGGCTACTTTCTCGTGTCCCAAACATTTTAATAACCACCAGAGTCGACCCGCAAAGGCACCGCCTGCATCGTCATAAGCAACTACTTGGGTGTCGTTACTGATTCCCCATGCTCCCAATTTTTTAGCAAGTACGTTAAAGTCTGGTAAAGGATGGCGACCTGTTAAATCAGTAATTCTTGAAGACAAGTCGTTGTTTAGATGTGCGTAACGAGCATTTGGAATATGTCCGTGTCGATAGGCAGTTGGGCCGGTATTGCTATTGGCAAGAGAGAATCGACAATCAATAATGACCCATTTGGGGTTGTTGATGTCTTGCTGTAAGGTGGTTGCAGAAATAAGTGTGCTGTAAGACATTGGGTTTATACCTCTAATATTATTTTACCGATGTGTTGACTGCTTTCCATGAGTTGATGAGCCAGGCTTGCATCTTTGAGTGCGAAGGTTGAATGAATTATGGGTTTTATTTGTCCTGTTGCAAGTAAAGGCCAGACGTATTTAAGAAGTTTTTGCGCTATTTTGGATTTAAACTGATCATCTCTGGTGCGTAATGTAGATCCAGTCAGGGTGAGGCGTTTAAGCATCAAGGGTAGCAAATTGATTTCAGTCTTTGCACCATTTTGTATGGCGATTTGTACAAGTCGAGCATCGAATCCCATGCATTGCAGATTTCGAGGAAAATAGTCGCCACCGATCATATCGAGTATGACATCAACGCCATTATTATGGGTCAATCGCTTAACTTCGGTTACAAAATCTTGATCTTTGTAGTTGATAGCAGCATCAGCACCAAGATCTAAACAAAACTGACATTTATCGGCTGATCCGGCAGTGATTATAATGTTGCTGTTAAATGCCTTTGCCAGTTGGATGGCGGTAGTGCCTATACCGCTAGTTCCCCCGTGGACAAGTAAGGTTTCGCTGGGTAGTAATTGAGCTCGGTCAAAGAGATTACTCCAGACTGTAAAGAATGTTTCTGGCAGTGCTGCAGCTTCTACAAATGAAAGCCCTTGGGGAATAGGTAGGCAGTGTTCAGCCATCGCTAAACAATAGTTTCCATAGCCACCCCCTGTGACTAATGCACAAACGGCATCGCCTTCTTTAGGATGAGAGACAGCTTTACCTTTGGCGACCACAATGCCAGCGATTTCTAATCCTGGAATATCGGATGCACCAGGTGGAGATGGGTATAACCCTTTTCGTTGCATGATGTCGGGTCGATTAACCCCTGCAGCGTGTACGTTTATTAAGACTTGATAGTCTGTGGGCGAAGGAATCAAGCGTTCAACGAGTTTTAGGGTTTCAGAACCTGTTTCAATTTCTATCGCTTGCAGGCTATTAGGTAGTGGCATAAGTTGGGTATTGAAAATAGTGGGATCGGGTTATTATATGCCCCAGTTATTTTGATAAACAATCTTTATAGATAGGATTAAGTAGATGATTCGTGCAGGAATTGTAGGTGGAACGGGTTATACAGGTGTTGAATTACTAAGATTATTAGCTTTACATACTGAGGTAGAAGTCACTGTTGTTACCTCTCGTGCAGATGCAGGATTAAGGGTAGATGCTTTGTATCCGAGTCTCCGTGGCGTTATTGATGTCAAATTTAGTCCTCCAGAGATTGAAGCGTTGACTCAGTGTGATGTAGTTTTTTTCGCAACACCCAATGGAACAGCAATGTTGATGGCTGAACAGTTGTTGGCATTAGGTATTAAGGTGATAGATTTATCGGCTGATTTTAGATTGAAAGATCCGGTGGAGTGGAGTCGTTGGTATGGTATGGAGCATGCCTGTCCAGATTTAATTGCTGACGCTGTGTATGGTTTGCCAGAAGTTAATCGTGATGAGATTAAGAACGCTAATTTAATTGCTTGCCCTGGGTGTTATCCGACCGCTGTGCAGTTGGGTTTTTTACCTTTACTTGAAGCTGGTTTAATTGATATCAAACATTTAATTGCTGATGTGAAGTCAGGCGTTAGTGGTGCGGGTCGAAAGGCGGAGTTGGCTACATTAATGAGCGAAACAGGTGAAAGTTTTAAAGCGTATGCTGTCAATGGACACCGACATTTGCCTGAAATTACTCAAGGTTTAAAGGCTTTTGCTGGTAATCCGGTGGGCTTAACATTTGTTCCGCATTTGACACCGATGATAAGAGGCATTCATGCGACTTTATATGGACAATTATTGGTTGATCCCGATAAAGTAAGTTTGAGCGAGGTGCAATCTTTGTATGAGTCTCGTTATAAAAACGAATCGTTTGTAGAGGTGTTACCTCAAGGAGCACACCCCGATACCCGAAATGTACGGGGTAGTAATAATTGTCAGATTTCAATTTTTCAGCCCCAAGGCAGTCAAGTGATGGTTGTTTTATCAGTCATTGATAATCTGGTCAAGGGGGCGGCGGGGCAGGCTGTTCAAAACATGAACCTGATGTTTGGTTTTAAAGAAGAGGCAGGGTTAAAGGTTATTGCTCTTTACCCATAAATCTTGACTAAAAGACTGGGTATAGTCATAATCAATAAAATTTATTTTAAAGAGTGTTCTATTATGGCAAATCCAATTATATTTACTGATAACGCCGCTGCTAAGGTAGGCGAGTTAATTGCAGAAGAAGGTAATGATAATCTGAAGCTGCGAGTGTATGTTTCTGGCGGTGGCTGTTCTGGTTTTCAATACGGCTTTACGTTTGATGAAGAAGTGAATGAAGATGATACTCAAGTCGAAAATGGCGGGGTCACTGTGTTGATAGATTCAATGAGTATCCAGTATTTGGCAGGTGCTGAAGTTGATTATAAAGAAGATGTTTCGGGTGCGCAGTTTGTAATTCGTAATCCAAATGCAACAACCACCTGTGGTTGTGGATCATCTTTTTCGGCTTGAATTAATCTTAGAGAGGATTTTAAATCCTCTCTTCTAATAATATTACTGCAAATTAAAATTAGTATGAATCTGGTTTTTGGCTAGCAGTGATTGTGCTTTAGTTCTATTGAGCTGGTTTAATGTAGCTCGAGTTTTCTCTTTAAATTCAGCTAAAATTTCACCATGAAGTGCTTCAGACTTTTCAATGTTGAGTGCTTCTGGATTGCGATGTTCTCCCGCCACGCGGAATTCATAATGTAAGTGGGGGCCTGTAGCCAGTCCTGTTTGTCCAACGTAACCTATTACTTCGCTTTGTTTTACCAAATCTCCGACTTGAAGGTTTTTCCTGAAATCTGAAAGGTGGGCATAGAGGGTTTCATGTCTATCATCATGTTTTACAATCAGTACTTGACCATAGCCACCTTTATTGCCGCAGAATATAATTTCTCCGTCGCCTGCTGCTTTTACAGGAGTGCCTGTTCTTGCAGCATAATCAATACCTTTATGGGCTCTAATTCTATTAAGAATAGGGTGTCTTCGATTCATATTAAAACCAGAACTGATTCTTAGGTAGTCCAGCGGGGCGCTTAAAAACGCTTTACGCATAGGTTTGCCTTCAGGGCTGTAATAATTAACCAGACCTTCGTTGTCCTCATAGCGAATGGCTGTCAATATGCGGCCTTGATTTACAAATTCAGCAGCGAGTATTTGTCGGCTGGAGGAGTTGTTATCTGAACCCGCATCTGACGCATAAACAACGGTAAATTGATCACCTTGGTCCAGATTGGTTGCGAAATCAATATCCCAAGCAAATATATTGGTAAGTTGTAATATTAAATCATCTGATAAGCCAGCGTCTTGGGCGGCTAAAGTAAAAGATGATTCGATAACGCCGTGAGTGCTGGTTATGGTGCCGAGTGCTTCGGTTGAGGGGGGGTCGCTTACGACGACTTTATTATCGTGAGTGTCAATGAGCGTGTGAATACGTTCATTTTTTTCAGTCATTGTTAACTGGGCTTCTGTAGGGGCCGCTTGGTTTATATCATTAGTTTCAACGGGTTCAGATTCATAGATGATGTCAGGTATATGCTTGTTATATGATTTATGCGTTCTAACCTTAGCGTGGTTTTGAGCTATTAAATTTGGAGCATGCTTGAGGGTAGCTATCTTAAGTTTAGAAATAGGAGTCTCAGGTTTGGTGGTTTTGAGATTAGCTTCTTTATGATTGGCTATTTTACTATTAATTACTTTGCTACTAATTACTTTAGTATTCGCGACTTTGCTAGTGGCTACTTTACTAATAGTATTGACCTGCGGACTTATCTTAACGTGCTTTGCGGTCACGTTTGGAATTTTTTTGGTGGCTGTTTTTGCGTGGCTATTAGATGCAGAAAAGCTTAAACCAAGGCTAATGCCGACCCAAAGTAAAAAGGTCTTATAGGTTTTATGCCTTTTTAATCGCAGATTAGGGTGTGTAAATTTATTCAAAGTTAATGCTCTAAAAGTTTACCTGATGTCATTCTAAGTGTTTTTTGATGTTATTGCCAATGTTCAGGGTATTAATTTCACGAATATAAAAAATTATTCAAATGAAAGTGCCAATAATTCTATAATGAATGCAACTAAATATAGATTGCTTGGGGAGAGAAAAGTTGCAAGAGGATGTATTGGAAGAGTTGTTAAGGGGTGTCAATGAGGTCCTCGTTAAAAATGAGCTTGTTAAAAAGCTTGAAGAAGGGCGGCCTCTCAGAATAAAGGCCGGGTTTGATCCTACAGCGCCGGATTTGCACTTGGGGCACACTGTATTAATAAATAAATTAAAACAGTTTCAGGATTTAGGTCATGAGGTGCTTTTTTTGATTGGTGATTTTACTGGAATGATTGGTGATCCGACCGGAAAAAATGTAACGCGTAAACCTTTGACTAAAGAAGAAGTGTTGGGTAACGCCAAGACTTATCAAGAGCAAGTTTTTAAAATCCTCGATCCTGATAAGACAACGGTCATGTTTAATTCGACTTGGATGAATGCGATGTCGCCAGCAGAATTAATTCAATTGGCAGCAAAACATACTGTGGCAAGAATGTTGGAGAGGGATGATTTTGATAAGCGCTTTAAAGGTGGGCAGCCTATCGCCATTCATGAGTTTTTATATCCATTAATTCAAGGTTATGATTCTGTGGCAATGAATGCCGATGTGGAGTTGGGAGGAACAGATCAGAAGTTTAATTTGTTAGTTGGTAGGCAACTGCAAGAGGTGTATGGGCAGAAACCTCAGGTTGTTATAACGATGCCAATACTTGAGGGTTTAGATGGTGTCCAGAAAATGTCTAAATCGCTTAACAACTATATAGGTATAGCGGATGCTGCTGATGATATGTTCGGCAAAATCATGTCTATATCGGATGAGTTAATGTGGCGCTATTTTGAATTGCTCAGCTTTCGTCCGCTGACAGAAATAAAGCAGTGGAAACAAGAGTGCGATGAAGGTGCGAATCCGCGTAATTATAAAGTGAAGTTGGCTCAGGAGATTATTGAGCGTTTTCATGATGTAGATGCGTCAATAAAGGCGTTGGATAATTTTGAAGCCCGGTTTCAGCGTGGGGCGATTCCTGACCAGGTGGATGAAGTTATATTAACGGTTGGTGGCGATACTTATTCAATTGCTAATGTATTGAAAGATGCGGGTTTGGTCGGTAGTACTTCGGAAGCTATTCGCCTGATAAATCAGGGTGCAGTCAAGATTGATGGAGAAAAGGTGTCTGATCCTAAGTTGTTAATAGGCATTGATTCCGAAGGTGTTTATCAGGTGGGGAAGAGAAAGTTTGCTCGCATTAAAATATCTGCTTGACTAAACCAAAAGCTCATGTATAATTTGCTGCTCTTTCGGGGTAAGCCCTGGGGGTGCAGGAAGCGGGAGGCTTCAATTTGATCTTATGCTTTATGATAAGGAATCAAATTAACTG
>CAIPPE010000196.1 GCA_903866825.1 uncultured Methylococcaceae bacterium | reverse complement strand
TTTGGTTAAATCAAGAATGTCGTTGATGATTTCCAGTAAGGACTGCCCTGAATTGTGAGCCGTTTTAACCCAATCCAGTTGCATGGGTGACATAGGCGTTTCGCTGAGTAAATCCAGCATCCCTAAAACACCATTCATCGGAGTACGGATTTCATGGCTCATATTCGCTAGAAACTCCGATTTTATTCGGGTGGCCTCCTCAGCCAGCTCTTTGGCTTTTAATAAGTCAACTTCGACTTGACTACGGTAGGTAATTTCAGTCGACAGTTCTTGGGCTTTTCTATTCAGGGTTGCTTCCCGTTCGGTAGCTTCAAGACGTAACACAATGTTCTCGGTGATATTGCGATTGATATAGCGCAAACTCATGACTAAAAAACCAAGATAGAGTGTAGATGCTAAACTCATTGCCAGATACAGGCTTTCGCCAACAAGAGTCAGGCGAATAATACAGGGTGTAAGGGCTAATACTGAAAATGAAAGAGCGCTGACGATATCGGAGGCATAGGACGTCACGCCGCCAGCGGTTAAGCCGGCTAGCATAAAGACCAGGAACATCTGATTCTGTGGGTAATTGGCAGGAAACATCAAAACGCCTGCAGCTCCCCAAGTCACGCCTGTGATAATAATGCCCAGACGAAACCTAAGCAGCCAGAGACGGGTTTCGGCCTTGGTATCGGTCGAGGCTCGTTGATAAGCAAAAATAAGAATCGTCCTTGAAATCATGATCAAGGTAATCAAGGTAAGCCAGGCAATGATGATAGTATGACTGATAACGTTCCGCTGCATAAACGCGACAATCGCGGCCAGAATGACACTGGTAAATAACGGTAAAAAGTTTACAGAATACAGATGATTAAGCTGCTCAGACTGTATCGCCGATTTTTTGTCCTGATTATTCATCACTTATGATCTCGGCCCCAAACTGTGGATATAATGGCCGTGGACTACGGTCTGCAGGGATTTTAAGGGCATCTTTTAAGATACCTTATCTGGTAAATAATAACATGGCGCATCATAAAATACTTCAATGCAGTACAAATAATACCCAGGCTAAAGGCATCGAATATAAGCTATTGATGCAAACGTGCAATATGAGGTTTATTACCCCTAGTTACGATAAGTGACATATGCAGTCCCAAGCGGTTATAGTTGCGTCAATGGCTCAGCAAATCTGCATTGATTAGGGGCTATAACTGCTCTCTCTATAAGTATTAAATCGGTTACACCTGCCGTATGGGTGCAGTCTCTGGACCTATTTGATGATATTGACACATTAATTTGCATTTATTTCCATAAATACCAGCGGGGTTTGAAAAAAGGGGCTATGCTCTTTACCAGGACAACCGTCCAAATTAAAAATGGGCACTCTGCTTATTTTTAAATCATTCCTATGATTCATTGGAATTCCATCATGCAACCTAAACTGATTATTACTTTTGAACGCTTGAGTGAATCAGATTTTTTGGTCAAAGCAGGAACTATCTGTGCTGCTTTAACAGGCAACCCGCTTTATCAGGAGCCTTGGATAGCACAAGTACCCAGCTTAGAAACCCTTAACACGGCCTATACTACTTATCAGGATGCCTACCGCGCCGCTTTAACAAAGGATACGAACAAGACTGCTTTACGGGATACATTGCGTACAGCTTTAACGGCATTATTAAAACAACTGGCTCCGTATCTGGAGCTTATTGCCCAAGGCGACCTGTCTATTCTTGTTACCACCGGATATGACTTACGGCATGACATTGTACATAATAGTGGTGTTGACCCATTGCCAGCACCGGATGGGTTCCAGGTATCTCATGGGACTTTAACGGGCACTTTGACTGTTCAGGTAATCCGATTAACCGGAGCGGGCAGTTATGATGTACAAACTACCCAAGGCGACCCAGGTGTGGAGGCCAATTGGCAACATGTACTTTCATCCAAAAATGCGTCACACATCTTATTGAGCGGTTTAACACCTGGCCAAATCTACTGGATACGTCTTAGAGCGATTGGTGGTAATGGTAACGGTGCCTGGACTGATCCGCTGAGTATTATTGTTAATTAGTAAGGCGCGTTTTTAGTCGATCAATGCAAAATAAATTAGGTGGCTATGTCACTTAGTTTGTTTTGTGGTTTATGCTTTGGCTATGAAATTGTTATTTTATTCGTCTGTTCCATTAAAGTAAGTCCCCGGTTGTTAAGGGCATCATGGGAGACTGTGCGTTGTTTCTATGGCTACAGATTCAAAACGACCCATTAGAGGGCAGAATTTAAGCCTAACCCATGAGGCTGCACTCATATCAGGCAAATATCGGATTATGTTATTTACGACCCCCAACACAGCGCGTCAACAAACTTAACCGGAGAAGGTTACTAAATAGATAGTTTTATTTCAAGATGGCATGTTGGCACGGTATCTGATACTACTCCCGTTGGACAATGCTCAATGTATTTTGATCTAACCAATGTCCACCATAACAATGAAAATGGAAGCCCCTTTGAAGTTGAAGGAAAGCCCGTTGAAATTCTAAATGAAACGATCTATTTAGGGGAGAGCAAAGATGATTACATTAACTGAGCGAATGAATATAAAGTTTGGCGCCAGGAGCAATGCTTACGTTTTAAGAAACGTGAACCTTCTTGGCCAAGACGCTTATGAAACGCTTTGCTTTATCTGCTCGGAGCTGTCAGTTGATTTAACTCATATTGATCCGGTTGATTTTGAATTATGTGTGGATGTGATCATTAACTTTTGTAACTGTGCTAACGATCAAACGGGTTATGTGGTTTCAGTATGGTTTGATGACGTGAACCAAGCACCCTATCAACAAATAGTGATTACATCAAGCCATGCTCGGCAAAGGAATACGGATCACCATCACCAATAATAAAATGATCCAGTACCCTGATGTCGAATAGGTCTAAGGCTTTCTTTAGTTTCTCGGTGATTTGTTTGTCAGCCTGGCTGGGTTCAGTAATACCTGATGGGTGGTTATGGGCAAAAATTACGGCAGCGGCATTGTGATGCAAGGCTTGCTTGACAACTTCTCTAGGGTACACGCTGGCGCCATCAATGGTGCCTCTGAAGAGTTCATCCAGTTGAATGACACGATGCTGATTGTCTAAAAACAGACAGGCAAACACTTCGTAACTGTAGCCACGTAACTGGGCGCTTAAGTAAGCACGGGTTACTTCCGGGCTGGTAAGGGCACTGCCGCGCTGGATGATTTCTTTGAAATGACGTTTGGCCATTTCCATGACGGCCTGGAGCTGGGCATATTTAGCGCTGCCCAGACCGTGTGCTAAGCAAAAGTGTTCTTGATCTGCATCCAGTAGGGCTTTTAAAGACCCAAAGTTAGTGAGTAAGTCACGGGCTAGATCGACGGCAGACTTGCCTATCGTACCGGTGCGTAAAAAGATAGCGAGTAGTTCAGCATCGGTTAATGAGGCTGAACCACGGAGTAAAAGTTTTTCCCTCGGTCGATCTTCTGCGGGCCAGTCCTTAATCGTCATCGGTATTTCCTTAAATAGTCAAAGCTGTCTCAGCTTGAAGGATCGCTTTATGCGAAGTGAGTGTCCAGCATAGTCTAGTTTAGGTTTAATTACCCGCAAATTAGTTATTAAATGTGGCGTCCTTTATCTGGGCGGTGTTGGTGGAGGGCGGGGGGTTAATCTCATTGATGGTTAAATCCACAAAACACCATAATAATTTCTGATTAACGAAGCCGTGGCTGGGTAGAATGGTTTTATTGGTTTGGATAATCCAGTAAGGATTATAACTGGCAGACTTTTTGATAGGGTGTAATTGCATGGTCGCAACTGGCGTCACAGATGAATTGGATGCCGTTTGTTGAGACAAGGCACTATTGAGCCAGCCAGGGTTGGTGGTACAGCTATAATCATCTCCAGCGGGGGTATTGGCTTCTAATCGATGTGTGATAAATTGTTCAACATGACCCACAGAGGTGTTATCTAACTCCCATTCCGAGAGTGCCTTTTCTTCGCTGGTCGGCTCGTATTGACTGGTTGTTAATGGGCGGTGCTTTTCAAAGACGGTCGTGAGTTTTCTACTGATAGCGAAGGTGTTTTTAGTGGTGGAATCGGCTTCTGATGTTGTAATCAATAGCACCGGTTTTTGCTGGTGACTAAAGCCATGGTCATGACTCAAGCGGTTTGCAGCCTCTCTAAGAGTTGCAAAGCGGATGGCTTCAAGCGCTGGATTGATCAGTACGACTAAATCGCCGAAGCCAGAGCGGGGTGCCGTGTTTTCTGGCTGAATTAAGCGTTGTAATAGTACTTGATGCAAGGCGTTAAACAGAACCGATGCACCTAAGCTGTGTCCAATGGTTAATAGGCGGTTGTGGCTATGAGTGTCTGGTTTTACTGCGGATTCTATGCGTAATAAAAAGTCCAGCAGCGCGTTTCTGCCGACTTCTTCACTAACCACTTTTCGGTCCCAAAAAGTGACCATTCTTAGTAATGGCAGGGATAAGGTTTCACCCCGCCACCCGACATAAATACCGATGACTTTATAAGCCGGGTTATTTTTCTTTAACTCTTTCAAGGAGTCTTTAAAGCGTCGGACATTAAAGTCATTGTCACTGGCGTTATGGTGCCAACCGTGTACAAAAACGGTAACGTACTGAGGCTCTTTTTCATTCTTTAATAGCTTAATCAGGGCATCAACTTGGCCGCGATCATAAAATTGGCCTTGATCGTCCAGTTCTACAAAACCTAGCGTGTAATCGTTTTCAGCCTGTTTAATGAGATTTGCTTTGTCACAATTCAGCTCACAGGGTTTATCAGTCACTTGAGTTCGATAATAATCTTGTGCGGTGCAGGCAGCAAGGGTTACCAAAATACTTAAGCCAATGAGCAATGGTTTAACTATTTTTGTTGAAGGCATTTAGAGTCCTAATTCAGTTAAACTGGGATAATCATCTGGACGCGGACCTTTGGGCCAGATCAACTTTCGGTCGGTTGCTTTAATGGGTAAATCATTAATACTGGCATAGCGACGCTGCATTAAGCCTTGATTGTCAAATTCCCAGTTTTCATTGCCATAAGAGCGAAACCATTCTTGATTGGCATTATGCCATTCGTAGGCAAAACGAACAGCGATACGGTTGTTATCAAAGGTCCAAAGTTCTTTTATTAATCGGTAGTCTAATTCTTGTGACCATTTACGGGTGAGAAACTCAATGATTTGTGCGCGACCTTTAGGGAATTCATTACGGTTGCGCCATTCGCTGTCGATGGTATAAGCCAGGGCGATGCGTTGTGGGTCTTGATTATTCCATGCATCTTCAGCCATTCGTACTTTTTGGACAGCCATTACGCAGGTAAATGGAGGAAAGGGTGGACGGGCTTCAATGGGGGTGTTCATTAAAATCTCCTCGGGTTAGTCATACAAAGTTTAAATCTAGGGTCTTTCAGGTGTTGAAAATGGGATTGACTCATTATGTTCTAAGGTCGACTGCTCTAGCAAGTGCGATAGCCATGCTTCAGCTGCCATTTGATTGGTTTTAAGTAAGTAATTGGGAAAAAAGCCAAGGGCTAAAACTAACAAGGCCGGAATGCAGAGTAAAGCGATTTCACGCGGACGTAGATCCTGTAGGGCATTCACGCTCGTTTGGGTAATGGGTCCCAGAAATACTTTACGGGTAAATGATAACATATAGGCTGCACACAATACTGAGCCTGCCAGTGCAGAAAAACCGAGACTATGATGTGCGCTCAAGGCACCCAGAATTAATAATAATTCCGCAGGAAAACCGCTGGTTCCAGGTAGGCCTATCGAGGCGAGCATAAAGAGAAAATAAAAGCAGGTTAAACGGGGAGCCACTTTAGCTAATCCACCTAGATGGATGGCTTCATTACTGCCGGTGCGTTGTTGTATAAACCCGGCAATCAGCATGAGCGAGCTGGAAATAAGCGTAAAGTTAAATAATTGAAATAAGGCGCCTTGTAGGCCTTGCATGGTTAAAGAAGCTATACCGATCAGGACCAGACCAACGTGACTGATACTGGCATAGCCCAGTAAGCGTCTTAAATTGGTTTGCTGCAGGGCAATTAGGGCGCTGTAGATGAGTGTAATGGCGCCTAAAATACCCAAAGTCCAGCTGTATTCAACGGCGGCTGAAGGGGCTAAAGGCAGTGTAAATCTCAGGATGCCGTACAGGCCGAGTTTTAAGCCAATTAGAAGTGCGGTTACTTGGGTGGGGCCTTCCATCAATACGGTAGGTAGCCAGGTATGGAAAGGGACTAAGGGAGCTTTAGCAGAAAAGCCTAACAAAAATAAGACAAAGACAAGGAGTTGCAGGTTGCTGGTTAAAGGCGTATCCAAGAGTACTAAGAGATTAAAGCTGAGGTCTTCAGGAAGTGAGCCATTCACTGCCGTTACATGATTCATTGCAAGTAAGAGGATAGCAAATAATAACGGTACACCACCAAAGAGCATAAATAAGGTGTATTTCAATGCGGCGTTGCGTCGTTTTGGACCAATACCCCATAAACTGATTAAGAAGAACAGTGGGGGTAGGGTGAGTTCCGAGAATAAAAAGAACAGCATCGTGTCCAAGGCAGAAAATACCCCAATAGTGACGGCTTCTAATAATAATAACAAGGCAAAATGCAGACGCTGCAAATGGTGTACCGAGTTCCAGGCGGCAATGATTGAGCAGAGGGTTAATAGGGCGCTCATCGGTAAAAATAAGACTGAAATACCATCAATACCGATTAAATAATCAATGTGTAATCGGGGTATCCAGGGATAGTGTTCAATTAATTGAAAATGTGCCCCATCAGCGGGGTTAAATAGGATAAAAACAAGTCCGGTCAGGATAACTTCAAGACTGGCAATCACTAAAGCTATTTTTTTTGTAACTGCCTGCTTAGGTATTAAGCCGATGATAATGGCGCCCATAACAGGTAGTAGAATAATCAGGCTGAGTACTGGAAACGGAGCGGTACTCATATTAATTAGCCTTGATGGTTTTGGCCATACGTTCTTCTTGCTGAGAACTGTGTATCGGGTAATGGGCGCTGATATCGATCGCTTGTTCGTCAATAAAATTGAGCCAGGGTGTTGAGTAAAAGCCGGTAATAATCAGTAATCCACAGATCGCCAGGGTAATGATCCGTTCTGCTCTAATCGGATGATGGCTAGCACTATACGGTTGTTGTTTTCGTTTAGGCGAGGCTATAAATAGGTGTTGAAAAGCGCGTAGTAAGAGTGCTGCGGATAGTATATTACCCATTAAAACGGCAACAGCTAATAGCCAGCCATCTTCTTCAATAACGCCTTCAATGAGTAAGTGCGCCACGTCATAACTGGGGGTGCCAGGCATAACCATGGTACTGAGTGCTGATATTAAGAAAAGTAGCGCGATAGTGGCGTTGTTGTCAAAGAGTCCACCCAGCCGGGGGATATAGGCAGTACCGGTACGCTCATAAATTAAGCCGACACTGAATAACAGGCCGGCTGTGGCCAAGCCATAAGCAATGGATAATAACAGACTGCCTTCCAGGCCAAACTTGTTAAAGCAGAAAATGCCAATCATCAACATACCGGTATGACTGAGTACAGAGAACGCCAGTAAACGCCGGATATTAATCTGCATTAACGCCAGTAGAGCGCCATAGAAAATACTGATTAAACTTAAGCTTAAAACGAATAGCGTCCATTGTTCTGCGACGCCTGGGACTAATGGTAATATAAAACGGATAACGGCATAAATGCCTAGTTTTAGGCCAACGATGAAAATAGTGCCACTGGCTACTGTGCCTTGTTCGGCCAGTAAGGGTAACCAGCCGTGGAAGGGAAAGAGCGGCATTCTGATAGCAAAGCCAAAGAATAACAGGACAAAGATTAAGACTTCGTCATGTAAATAGGCGGTATTTTGTTTGAGTGTCAACCAATCAAAGGTGAGCGGATGTGAAGAATCAATCAAGCCAAAAGCGAGTAATAAAAAGCCGGCTAAGGTCATCAATAAACCACTACCCCAATATTGCATTAACAGGGTAATGGTCCAGCTTCGGTTGTGTCCTGTTCCAGCATGTCGGGTTAATAGTATCAGGGGAATAAGTTCTAATACGCACCAGAACCAGAATTGCATTAAATTGAGCGCAGTAAAAGCGCCAATCAGGATACTTTCGTAACCGAGTAGGCAAGCAATAAATAATCGATCGGTGACATGTCGGGTAATTAAAGTATAGATTAAGGCGAGTAAGGTTAAGGTCGCTGTTAAAGGAATAAATAAAATATTAGTCCCGTCAATACCAACACAGTAACTTAACCAGGCAAAGTGAGTTTTTTCTACGAATTGAATGTCAGGATTGCCGGTATTAAAAATTGCCAGAATGTAAATGCTAAGTAAGGCAGTAATTAGCGTGCCGACAAACCCAAAGCGCCAGGCTGTCGTTAATGTTCTGGATAGTAAAATGGCGACCATGCTGGCAAGAGGCACCAGTGTCAATATCGTTAGTATTGGAAACGGAGGGTTATCGAACCAATCGGTGATGGGGGTATCCATTAGAGTCTCAAAAAGCAAGCGACAAGGTGATTAATACAAATATCACAAGATAACGAGGTCTTAATACTAACAGTTCAATTTTATTAGCAGCCTGTCCAAGTTTGCGACCTAAGGTAATAGTGCTTTTGCTTAATCCGCCTAATACAAAGCGGTTTTCAAACCAATGTGTGTGACCAGCAAATAGCTCGGTGATTTTACCGATAACGCCACTACTATAAGAAAACTGATCGCTATGATCCAGGTGCCCACCAATGAGTTTTTCTTCAAGTTCAGCTAATGAGGATATTGTGTTAATGGCAGGCGCGGGTATGCCTGCAAGGTGATCAACAATATGATCATCAAAGTAACTAAGATCGTGTGCCAATCGGCGAATAGGTCTAATCAAGGTCCAGTCGGTCAGTTGATCTAACCAAAATCTTTGTAATGAGGCTGTGTATGCCCAGCGTTGTTTTGCGAGAGCAGGTCTTGCGATTGCAATGGGTTTACCATATACAATATGCATTAACGAGGGTGCCGTCAAGAACGAATAGGTGCGAATGATGGCGTGTGCGCACAAATGCCATTTGGCGAATTGCCAAAAGCCTAAACCACATTCAAGAAACATGAGTCCCAGTTGTCCCGAAGTTGCAAAGACTAACCTGCTTTTTATATCTGTTTGCGTTAGTCCGACTAAATAGCTATATAAGGTGGTTATCCCGCCAATGATTACCAGCAACCCCATCGCTAAGGGAGCTTTTTCAAAAACAGGTTCTAAGAGACAGACTAAATAGACCCCCGAATGAATCATGATAGCCCCATAAAACACGGTATTAGAAGGTGTGGGTCCTTCCATCGCGCGAACCAGCCAAGGGGTAAAGGGGAACTGAGCTGATTTTACAAAAGCGGCCATAGCAAAGCTGAGTGCAATGCCGGTGGCTTCACCGGTAGTGAGTTGTGCTGCAACTGTTTTTAAGTTTGGCCAATGTGTTGTTTCAGCCCATGTATAGCTTAAGCTTATGCCTAATATAAAACAGGCATCACCGATTCGATTAGTAACGAAGACATGAGTGGCGTTAATAGTGGCAACAGCTCTGTTGTAGGTATAGAGTATTAGGAAATAAGAGCACAGTCCTGCAATTTCCCAACCAAAAAACGTTCCGACGGCGTTACCTGATAGAATCAGTAGCTGCATTGCTGAAGAAAATAAGCTTAGCACGAAGAAAAATCGGTGGAAACCTGTTTCTCTAAGCATGTAATTGATAGAACAGTACAGGACGATAGTTAGGAGCAATGAAAATAAGGTGGATAATACAAGGCTAAACCCGTGGGTAATAAAATTGATGTCAATACTGAGGTTTTCACTGGAGAGCCACTGGCCCACTAGGAAGCTGCTGGCATTCTTATGAAGTAAGTCTGTGCCTAGTAAGGTAGATGCCAGTAAGAACGACATGCTGGTGGTCCACAGTGCAATGAGTGCTGTAGTGCTTTCACTGTCTTCGTCACGCAGAAAGCCTACTAACTGGCCTATGCCAATGATGATTGCAGCGATAAAAGGTAGTAATGGAATTAAGACGACCAGACTATTCATGATTTACATGCCACGTTGTTTGCTTGTTTTAAGCACTGGAGCAACCGGTAACGTTTGATTCTGGTAATAACCGGGTGAACTATCGTAAATGTGGACTTTTTTATGGGCTACTTGCCAGCGTACAAAGCCTTTATTGGGTTCAAAGATAAAAAGTTCATCACTGTCTGGGTCTTTAGCGCTTAAATGCAGCCACCCCCCTGAAATAAGTTCCCGCAAGCTTGCTTGTTCAGCATAAATTCGTTCGAGTACAAGTGTTTTGGCTTCCACAATAAGTTGTAAACGCATGGCTTCATGAGTTTCAATCATTTGCTGAGTCAGGCCAGATCGTAAATCACTGCAAACGCCTTCCATTACGCCGAAAAATCCGGTGATATTATGAATTACCTTAGAACCACATCCTAAACGTTCATTATTTACCGTCGAAAAATAGTATTCTAGGTTAATGCCAGCGCAAACAGGTCCTGCCAAAAGTAAAAGGTCTTCAAGTATTTTTCCATCAGGATCTTGGGTTGGATCATAAGAAATTAAAAACAGGCGGCGGTCAAAGAATGCGCCTTGTGTTAGTGCTCTTCTACCAACGAGTGCGGCTGCGTTGGTGGCATGTCCAAATTCTGGTTGCGTTTGTGAAAAATCAACAGAACGTTCCCCAATAGGAACTAAGGTTTTTTGGGATAATGAGTTCTTTGGGACAGAGGCGAACTTTCGGCACTGTTCGTGTGCAGACAACTGTTGAGCATGGCGCAAGGTTTGTTGAAGGTTCTTAAAATGAGTTAGCTGTTCTGAGGGCATTTCGGGTAGATCGTACCAAGTAAGTGCCTTACTACCGGTGTTGTGTTCGGCACCTATAAACCAGGTGTCATTGGGAATAGTAATACCCTGTTCGATTAAAAGTTGGCGAACTTCGTTACGGTTAGCCATTGCCGCAAAAGCTTTGGCATTGCCGCCACTCTGTTGACCGCCACAGGCGGCACATTGGTAAGCGGTCAGATGCGGGTTGTTTTGACTGATAGAATCCCGTTCCATTAATACGATAAATGTCGAGAAGCCACTCGTTAGACCCATATATTTTAAAAAGCCTGCAATGTGATTTGCTTGTTCACTATCGGTAAAGATCTGTTGAGGTTGTGCTGGAACAGTACCAAAATTCATTGCAATGCCGAAAAATCCAGCAGTTCCAAGGGTTTCAATGTTGGGGTTAAGCTCTTCAAGTTGGCGACGAAAGCTTTCTTCCCGATTATCCATACAAAATATGAGTTGAGCATCGGATCGATGTTCACGTTTTGCCCAGCGGCCACGATTATGGTTGGCGCGTAGGGTATGAAACAGGCGGTCACGATAGTTTATTTCATAGGCGTAAAGCCATATTTTGCTGCGTTCAGTGACATTAAAACCATCTAGTACGTTTAGCATTGCGAGTAGATCAGCTTTGGTAGCGGCTTGTAGCTTAATGGCGGTGAGTCCTAAATGCTGACACAAACGAAATAAGCGCCAGCCACTTTTATGGGCGCTGTGTTCGGTATTTTGTTCAGCCATTGGGCTGCACTGCCAAGTCCAAATCAAGTCAGCCAGTTGTTGCCAGTCGGCACGGTTTTGTCGATCCGGGTCTACCGAGATGGCCAATGATTCAGCAAGTTGTGTGAGATATTCTGGTAAATCACCTTGGTATAGATAACGGCGTACCGTGAACTCTGCTAGATTTTTACGGAAATAGGTGCGTAGTGAACTCACTTTTGCAGGGGTTTTCCAAGTGTCCATACAAATTTGGTTTAGCCATAAGCGATCCAGGGTAAGGCGAATAGCAAGATAATCAGCCAGTTTAGGCACTGCATCTTTGTTTGTAATGTAGTGAGGGTGGTGTTGTCTCCAGTTAATAAGGCCAGACCAACCCGGTAATTCAAGGGCGAGTCTTCGTAAATAACCTATCCATTGATCTTTAGGGATTTCTAGTTGAGTTAATTGCAGGATAATCGTATCAATAGGGTCTTCTGGTAATTCATTGGTGATTTGTTGCCAGTCATGCAATTCATGTAAAAACGGGTTTGCATCATATTTGATGAGGGATCGCCATGCGTTATAAAAACCTAATTCATTTCGCTCTGGAATTGGCCATGTCGCAACCCCTTCATCCAAAACGGATGCGCAGATGCGTATTAGTTGCGGTCGAATAGAGTCAAGAATATCAATTCCGCTTAGTTTGAGCATAATGCCGCGTAGGGTAGTCTTATTGCCAAATTGTGAGAAAAGGTCGTCAAGTACTTTAGACTCGGACGATTGTATGCCTTTCAGTGATTCATGTGCAGAGGTTAATGCCTGATAAGTTTCAAGCCATTCTTCTGCTTGCTCTAATGTTAAGTCCCAAAGGGTTTCTGGATGTAATACAGCGGGTTGTAAATCCAGTTTATTTAAAAGGCACTTCCAAAGTTGTTCTACCAGCACATTTTGATGGAGTTCTTCCATCAATAGCTGTTCACGTATTGCGGGTGGGATATCCGGTTGAAGGGTTGATATGGCATTTAATTCGTTAGTATTCCAGTTTAGTTGGCTTATGCTAATACCGTCCAGATTAAACAGGAGTGCAATTTTATAAAGGTCTTTTCGAGTAATAACTTTTTCACCTAATTGGCAGATAGCTTGCTCTGGTTGTAAATCAGTTAGTCTTGCTAGTGCGTTATCCAGGTCGTCATCAGTAATTCTATTTTGTTGATAAAAAATACGGCTCTGATGTTCGGGTAAATAAGCACATATACCGGTGAGGGCTTTGAATTCGTCTAAGGCTTGCTCAAAAGGAAGATGTTGGAAGCCGTGTAAGGTATTTTGGTGGACAAACTGAAGTAGTGGGGCCTGCCTGGGTAGAACAGCATCTAACTGAGCTAATTCAGCGATGATTTGCGCGCGGCTTTCAGAGCCCCTTGATGATGCTTGAGTATTCATTGCTATAGTTTATATAAGCCTTTGATTTATCTGATGGATCATTTGGGTAATGGTCGCAGCAGAAAGCTCAATTAACGGACTCGGCATAAAACCAAAGCCAATAATGCTGGTTACTAATAAACCTGCTGCGAAAGTTTCACGGGCATTAAGGTCATTGAGATGTTCTAAATTGGGTTTGACGGGACCCGTTAGTAAGTGGCTGATCGTGCGTATCGAATAGGCTGCACTGATAAGGAAAGTCATACTAAAAAATACCATGAGTCCTCCCCATTGTTGAAAGCCGCCCATTATGGTCTGAAGTTCTGCAATAAAACCTAGTGTTCCTGGTAGCCCCATTCCAGCAAATAAGGCTAAGGTGATGAACAGCGATAAGCGGGGCATTATTTGTATTAATGCGTTGTAACCATTAATGTTGCCTGTCTTTGTGCGGTCATAGAGTAGCCCTATTAGTAAGAATAAGGTGCCGGAAATAAAGCCATGAGCGGTCATTTGTAACACAGCGCCAGTTAAACCTGTTTCATTTAATGCCGCAATGCCCAGCAAAACGATACCCATGTGACTCAATGAAGAATAGGCAATCATGGCTTTAAGATCAGTTTGTCGCCAAGCCAGTAAGGCGCCATAGATCATCCCAAAGAGCGCAAGAAAAACCAGTAGCGGTTGTAATAGATGTGCAGCTTCGGGCAACATGTTGACTGCTCTGATGAGGCCATAGGCCCCCATTTTTAAAAGAATTCCTGATAGTAAAATACTGACTGGACTTGGTGCCTCAACGTTAGCAAGAACTAACCAGCCATGCAAAGGGAAAATGGGCATTTTAACGCCAAACCCTATTAAAAATCCTAGTAGCACTAGAATTTGTTCATGGCGGGGCATGTCTTTTGCTGCTTGGTGCATGGTTGTCATTAATGAGCCGACATGTTCAAGATCATATTGACTAATCGCAAGTAAGCTAATGAGCATAAATACCGAGCCACCCATCGTGTAGAGTACAAAGTTTAAGCTAGCCGTATGGCGTCTTTGTCCACCCCAGCGACCGATCAGGAAAAATAATGGGATTAGAGTGAGCTCCCAGGCGATATAAAACAGTGCCCAGTCTTGTGCTAGAAACACGCCTAACATGCCAAATTCAAGTAATAAAATACACAGGTGATAGCCCTTAATGTTTTTAATTGGTTTATAAGAAGCCAGCAAAGCGATAGAGCTTAGGAGTGTTGCCATTATTAGCAAGGGCATGGAAACCCCATCGACACCCAAGGCATAAGCACTTCCTACATTAGGATTAAGTGGGAAATATTCGTTGAACTGCAGATCCGGGCTATCTTGTTTATATAGCTTAAGCAATCCGCAGCTTAGAAAAAATGCCAATGTGGTAAACAGGTTCGCGATAGTGCGGATTAGGTTTGTTTTTTGACCAGGCGTAAAAGCTAATAATAAGGCGCCAGTTGCCGGAGTCCAAAGTAGTAGACTTAGAATTCCCATGTGATAAGCGCTCCTAATGCTGTGCTATAAAAATATCGGTGAGGCACTACACTATTGAAACCGTTTTTTTGCAAATTGCTCGATCTTACTTGCATCTTGATCCCCATCTAGGGTCTAAATGCAGCTTACAATTGTCTCATATTTCAATGAATTACTGAAGTAGATAAAATATCATCAGGAGCTCTTTACTTTCTTTGGGTTTAAGATGTGCTAGCTGCATCCAGTTTATTGAGTTTTTGATGATGTCGTTTTGATCCAGTATAATTCAATTAAGATAAATAACATGCGAAATCTCAGGCTGCAGCAGACAAAGATTATATTTGTTTAAGTTATTGTGTTGATAACTTGGTGATGGAGTAATTTAGTCTTTTCGGGTAGAAAGTAAGGATATTCAATTTAACCGAAACATATACAGATCCGAAGAAATCAAAGTTTATAATCTACCTACAATCCTGACAATAAAGTCAAATTGAATAAGGAGTAGACTATCAAAGTGAGTGCCAATCGCGAATACACTGAGGAAAGCGTAACCCAGGTGATGCCCGGACGTGTACGAGCAAACCTTGTCTGTGGTATTTGATGATGGTTGTATGACTCCCATGATGAGGTTCGTTACGGTGCTATGTACTTTGAGCTGTCTATTGTTTTCACAGTCGCTTTACGCGGAAGATGCTTCAGTCGAGTATAAAATAAAAGTGGGTTATTTATTTAACTTCACTAAGTTTGTTAGTTGGTTGGATGATCGCTCTGAGAGCTTTAATCTCTGTCTTTTAGGGGATGAACCGTTTGGGGGTTTAATTGACCCTATCGAACAAAAATCAGTCCTGGGTAGGCCGATTAAGTTATTTAGATTAGGTAGTTTCTTTGATCCCAAAAAGCAGCCCCACTGCCATATTCTTTTTGTTAGTTCTTCGATTATGGAAACACTAATTGTTCAAGATATTGAAAACACATTAGTTGTGGGAGAAGGCGTTGGCTTTATAGCGCAAGGGGGGATGATCAGTTTCGTTAATAAGCTAGGTAAAATAAAACTACAAATTAATCTGAAAACCTTATCTAAAAGTGGATTGAAGATTAGCGCTAAACTACTGGAAGTTGCTGAGATTATTAAGGACGATAACAATGAATAATTTTATTGGTAATCTGTCAATCAACCGCAAGTTATTGATGACCTTGATTTTCCCTAGTGTGGTTTCATTGTTATTTGCCGGTATATTTATGGTAATGCTGGAAATTGCAGAGTTTCAAAAAAATACCAGAGATAATTTGTTAACCTTAGCGACCATTATAGGTAATCGTAGTACCGCTGCTTTGTTGTTTCAGGATGTGGCATTAGCCAATGAAAACTTGGAGGTGCTTAACGCTTTACCTGAAGTTAAACTCGCTTGTCTTTATGATACCCAGGGTGTTGTTTTTGCAAAGTTGTTGAAAGTTAATAACGCAGATTTATTTTGCCCCACCACTGTTCACGATGAGCCTGCCCAATTTGAAGCTGTAAATTTACGCATAGTTCAGCCAATTCTCATTGATGGAGAAAAGCTGGGCGCAGTTTATATCTATGCAGATTATAGGTACTCGTATTGGCAAAAGATACAATTTATAGGTGAATTATTTCTTGTGTTAGTGGGTGCGTCGATACTGGCTTCTTTTTTAACGGCACCTCTGATAAGACTCATTTCATTGCCGGTTAAAAAACTGTTAGAAACGGTTAAAGAAATCAGTGACACTAAGAATTATTCATTACGCGCTGTTAAAGTTAATTATGATGAATTAGGGGTTTTAGTTGATGCATTCAATGATTTGATTAGTATTGTTGAAGCTCAAAATCAGTCATTGACACGAGCGAAAGACAGGTATTTGGCGCTTTTCGATGATAATCCTACTATGGTTTTTAACCTCTCTAATACCGGCGTTATCTTATCCGTTAACCGTACCGGAGCCAATCAATTGGGTTTGTCAGTTGAAGAACTTCAGGAATGCTCGATATTCGGTTTTATTTATCCAGATGATTTGTTTACCATGGAAGGCTTAATTGAAAGTTGTTTGGCAATGCCTGCTTCAGTTCATAAGCATGAACTCAGGTTGATTTGTGAAAATGGACGTGTTGTTTGGGTTAGGACTACCGCTAGAATATTTGTAAATGAACAACGGTTAGACAGTTTATTACTGGTTTGCGAAGATGTAACAGAAGCACGCCAATTAAGCGAGCAAATAGCTTATCAAGCTACCCATGATGCTTTAACTGGACTCGCCAATCGATCTGAGTTTGATAAGTATATTAAAAAGGCAATGGGTTTGGCTAGCACAGATAACTCCGAACATGCAGTGTGTTACCTGGATTTGGATCAGTTTAAAGTCGTTAACGACACTTGTGGACATTTAGCAGGGGATGAGTTGCTAAGACAATTGGGTGACTTATTTAGAAAAAATTTACGAAGGCATGATTTTGTAGCACGATTGGGGGGAGATGAGTTTGGCGTATTGATGCATAACTGTTCGGTTGATCAGGCCGTTTATGTTTGTGAACAGTTATGCAATATGGTCAAAGATTTTAATTTTGCTTGGGAAGACAGGCGTTTTACCATAGGTGTAAGTATTGGCATTTCAATTATAAATTTTAGCAGTCGCAGTGCTGTTGACCTGCTCAAAGAAGCCGACGCTGCTTGTTATGCAGCAAAAGATAGGGGGCGAAACCGAGTCCATGTTTATCGTCCTGATGATGAAGAATTAGCTATGCGGCATGGAGAAATGCAATGGGTATCAAAAATAAAACAAGGGTTGGAAGAGAAACGTTTCTGTCTATATGGTCAGCCAATAGTCCCATTTGTTAACAGTGAGGAGGGTTTGCATTTTGAAGTTCTGGTGCGTTATCGGGATGACCAAGGACATATTGTCCCGCCGGGCGCCTTTTTACCCGCTGCAGAGCGGTATCATTTATCCCCTGCGTTGGATAGGTCGGTAATCAGTCAATTATTCGAGTGGGTTGCTAACAGGCCTGATTTTCTAAAAAGGCTTTCACTGTGTTCCATTAATTTATCTGGCTTGTCTTTGTCTGACGAAACAATGTTAGCATTTATTTCAGATCAATTCAGTTTGTGGGACATCCCCACAGCTAAAATCTGTTTTGAGATAACAGAAACAGCGGCTATTGCCAATTTATCAAATGCAACTAAGTTTATTCATGAGTTAAGAGAGCGTGGGTGTTCATTTTCATTGGATGACTTTGGTAGTGGCTTATCTTCTTTTGCTTATTTAAGGAATCTACCGGTCGATTTTCTCAAAATCGATGGCTTGTTTGTAAAAGACATTTTAGATGATAGAGTAGACTTCGCCATGGTCAAATCAATTAACGAAGTCGGGCATATTATGGGTAAAAAGACGATTGCTGAGTTTGTTGAAAATGAAAAAATCTTTTATTTGCTAAATGAGCTAGGGGTAGATTATGCACAAGGGCATGGCATTGGTAAAGCTATCCCACTGGAAGATCTTAGAATCATAAAGCCTTTTACCTGCGCGTAAATGAATATTAACCGTTCGGTATCGGGTTCTATTTTATTGCTTGGCTGGTTTAGCTCAGGCGTTGTCTTGGCAGTCGACCGCAAAATAGATGATTATTTTGCCATGTCTCCCGCAGAACTGGCTGAGATTCCTGTCACTATAGCCACTGGGACTTCTAAGCCGATTTTTCAGTCTGTCGCAGTGACCAGTGTGGTGACTGCCGATCAGATTAAATCCATGGGTGCAACTGAGTTGCATGAAGTCTTGGAAACTATTCCAGGTGTGCATGCCAGTCTTCAGCCTAATAGCTTTGACTATAGTTATAGCATGAGAGGTATCAGTAATGCCTCTAACTCGGAAGTTTTGATATTATTGGATGGCACCCGAATTACCACACCTTTTGGCGGCACATTAATGAGTACAACAGAGTTGCCGTTGGAGTCTATAGCCCGAATGGAAGTTATTCGTGGGCCTGGCTCTGCATTATATGGAGCGGATGCTTTTGCAGGTGTTGTTAATATCATTACCAAAAAAGCCAGGGATATTAATGGTACTGCTTTAGGGGTGCGAGCAGGCGATCACGGTTCCCAGAGCGGATGGGGGCAACAGAGCGCTGAGTGGGCTGGTTGGGATATTGCGACTAGTTTGCAATATCAGCGCACCGATGGTGATCCGGGGCGTATTATTGCTGCCGATGCTCAAACTGTCTTTGATCAGGGAAATAAAACCCATGCTTCTCTCGCTCCTGGTCCTATGAATACCAACTATGAAACGTACAACGGGCATCTTAAGCTACAGCGTAAGCATTGGGATATTGGCTTCTGGGCATTTGATACAAGTGGTGGTGCCCGTGCTGGGGTTGCAGGCGCGTTAGATCCAAATGGAAGTACTACGGGTCAGCAATACTTAGGAGATGTGCGTTTTTCCACAGAGGATTGGCTGGATGATTGGGAGTTGACGGCTCATGCCAGTTATTTAAATGCCAGTTTTCTGGCTCAAGTCAGTTTATTTCCAGCTAATGCGGTGTTGCCTATAGGTTTAGATGGCAATATTGGTGCTAATGGCAATGTGCCGATTTTGTTCCCTAATGGTGTTAACACGATTTTAGGTCGCACAGACCGAATACCATCGTTTGAGTTGGGTTCAATCTATAAGGGCCTTACTCAGCATATACTTCGCTTTAGCTCGGCTTTTCGTTATGAAAGTGAAAGCATAAGTCAAAGCAGTAATTTTGGTTATGGTACTCAGTTGGGTGTTGGCGGTGCATTAAATAATGTAACGGGAACAGTCTACAGTTATTTACCCAATACGCATCGAAACATAGGTTCATTGGTGGCGCAAGATGAATGGCATATAGCCTCTAATTGGCAGTTGACGACTGGGTTGCGTTATGACCATTACTCTGATTTTGGTGGAACCTTTAATCCGCGTGTGGGTCTGGTTTGGGATATTAATAATCAACTCACCAGCAAACTAATGTATGGAAAGGCATTCAGGGCACCTAGTTTTGCAGAACAGTTTACTCAGAATAATCCAGTTGTCGCTGGCAATAGTCATTTAAAGCCCGAAACTATTAATACTTTTGAATGGGCTTTGAATTATCGGCCTTTATCAATATTGAGTGCTTCAGTCAATGTTTATTACTATCAGATTAACAATTTAATCGCCCAAGTGCCTAATCCCAGTCCGGTTGCAAGTGCAAGTATCTATCAAAATAGTGGAAATCAAAACGGTTATGGATCTGAGTTTGAATTTAACTGGCAATGGAACCCGAAATGGGATCTAAAAGGTAATTACGCTTGGGTACATGCTTTCAATGAAACCAATCAAAGTTTAGTAACAGGCATACCCGCTCATCATGTTTATTCAGCCCTGGTCTGGAAATTTTTGCCTCAGTGGCAATTACAGCCTCAGCTTAACTATATAGGTGGTAGAACTGGCAATGCAAGCCAGCAGCTAAGAGATTATCAAACCATTGACTTCACATTTCGGGGGGCAAAGCTGTTCGGTCATGTTAACTTGGCCGCTTCTTTACGTAATGCGTTCGATGCAAAATTTTATGAGCCTACAGTTTTGCAAATGCCGACCCTGATACCCTTGCCGGGAAGAAGTTTTTATCTCGAAGCATCAGTTAATTTTTAACGGCTTTTCGCTTTAATAGATCGTTGTTGTCTACCAGTATAATGAATAACCAAGTTCTTTACTGTGATATTAAATAGTACTATAATGGTACACAATAAAAAGGGAGTCGATATGTTAAGGTTAAGTAAATTAACAGATTACGCAACAGTCATTTTAAGTTTCATGGCAAAAGATGAAACCCAAGTGTATACGGCTATGGAAATAGCGGCTACTACAGGGATAGCAATGCCTACGGTGAGCAAAATTCTTAAGTTATTGGTTAATGCTAAAGTGTTGATTTCGACACGAGGTGCTAAAGGAGGCTATGCCTTAGCTAGAGCACCTGAAAAGATTACAGTTGCGAACGTGATCAGTGCTTTGGAGGGTCCAATTGCATTAACGGAATGTAGCATTTCTCAGAAAGGTTGTGAGCAGGCATCTGGGTGTGGAATCAGAAGCAATTGGAGTTTAATTAATCAGACTATCCATCATGCCTTAGAATCAGTGACTTTGGCCGATATGATTAAGCCTGCAACTGTTAAAGACACCGTCTGGAATCAAGAAGTTATGATCCCTGTCTCCAGTTTATACCGTTAGTAAGAAATAGTTTTCGTAGACTACGTCCTTGTATTTTAAAAGAGAGTTTTTATGTCAGCCAGTACACAAGAAATTAACAATCTTATCAACCAGGAATACAAACAAGGATTTGTGACCGAGTTGGAAACGAACACTTTCTTACCAGGACTGGATGAAAGTGTTATTCATAAGTTGTCCAAGATTAAGAATGAACCTGAGTTTATGCTGGAGTATCGCTTAAAAGCTTTTCGACATTGGCAAACTATGAAGTCTCCTGAGTGGGCGTTTGTAAAGTTTGATCCTATAGATTATCAATCGATCAGTTATTATTCGGCACCTAAGCGCAAAGAAGATGGCCCTAAAAGTCTGGATGAAATTGATCCGCAAGTCTTAGAGGCATATAAAAAATTAGGTATTCCTTTAGATGAGCAAGAGCGTTTAGCTGGTGTAGCCGTTGATGCGGTTTTTGATAGTGTGTCAGTAGCCACTACTTTTAAAGGAAAATTAAAAGATGCGGGTGTTATTTTCTGTCCGATTTCTGAAGCATTACGTGATCATCCTGAATTGATTAAGCAATACCTTGGTTCTGTGGTGCCGCACACTGATAATTATTTTGCGGCTTTAAATGCTGCGGTGTTTACGGATGGTTCATTTGTTTACATTCCTAAAGGTGTGCGTTGTCCTATGGAGTTATCAACCTATTTCAGAATTAATGCCGCAAATACTGGGCAATTTGAAAGAACCTTGATTATTGCGGATGAAGGCAGTCATGTCAGTTATTTAGAAGGCTGTACGGCACCTATGCGAGATGAAAATCAATTGCACGCAGCGGTCGTAGAATTAGTTGCTATGAAAGATGCGGTGATCAAATATTCAACCGTACAGAATTGGTATCCGGGTGACAAAAATGGTTTAGGTGGTATTTATAACTTTGTGACCAAACGGGCTGATTGTCGTGGTGATAACTCAAAAGTGTCTTGGACTCAAGTAGAAACAGGCTCGGCTATTACCTGGAAATATCCAAGTTGCGTTTTGACAGGTGATAACTCTGTAGGTGAGTTTTATTCTGTCGCTTTAACCAATAATTATCAACAGGCCGATACCGGAACTAAGATGATTCATATTGGTAAAAACACCCGCAGCACCATAGTATCTAAAGGTATTTCAGCAGGTAAGGCACAAAACACCTATCGTGGTTTGGTTAAAGTGTTAAAGAGTGCAGAAAATGCACGTAACTATACGCAATGTGATTCTTTATTGGTTGGTGATCAGTGTGGTGCGCATACGTTTCCTTATATAGAAGTGAAACAGCCTTCTGCTCAGGTTGAACATGAAGCAACCACGTCTAAAATTAGTGAAGATCAGTTGTTTTTCTGTCAGCAACGCGGACTCTCTGCTGAAGATGCTGTGTCAATGATCGTGAATGGTTTTTGTAAGGAAGTTTTCAAAGAACTACCGATGGAGTTTGCGGTTGAAGCGCAGGCCTTATTAGGCTTAAGTCTTGAAGGCTCGGTTGGATAACACAGAATTTTTTAAGGGTTTGGGCTAATAGCCCTCTACACATAGGTAACAATCAATGCTTAGCATAAAAAATCTTCACGTGAGCGTGGGTGATAAACCCATCCTTAAAGGTATTAATCTTGAGATTAAACCCGGTGAAATTCATGCCATTATGGGGCCGAATGGTTCGGGTAAAAGTACCTTGTCTCATATTTTGTCAGGTAAGAGTGGTTACACAGTGACTGAAGGTTCGGCCACTTATCAAGGCAAAGATTTATTAGAAATGCCACCAGAAATACGTGCCCGTGAAGGAGTATTTTTGGCGTTTCAATATCCGGTTGAAATTCCGGGGGTGAGTAATGTGTATTTATTAAAAGCGGCGCTTAACTCTATTCGTAAGCATCATGGTCAGTCAGAAGTGGATGCGATGGATTTCTTAACGTTAGTTAAGGGTAAGGTGCGTCTTTTGGAGATGGATGAGAAATTTTTATATCGCGCGGTGAATGAGGGTTTTTCAGGTGGCGAGAAAAAGCGTAATGAGATATTACAAATGGCTATCCTTGAACCTAAACTGTGTATCCTGGATGAAACCGATTCCGGTTTGGATATTGATGCCCTAAAGATTGTCTCTGAAGGCGTTAATTCATTACGTTCATCCGGCCGCTCTTTTGTGATGGTGACGCATTATCAGCGTTTACTGGATTACATTAAACCGGATTTTGTACATGTGTTGGCGCACGGTCAAATCGTTAAATCAGGTGGGGCAGAGCTAGCCCTAGAGCTTGAAGAGAAAGGTTATAGTTGGCTTGAAGATGCAGAGGCATCTGCTTAATGGCTACGGCAAATACAAGTGCTTATGTAGACGGCTATCCTGAGGTTGTGTCTTTATTGTGTGGGCAATCATTGCCCTGGTTGCAACAGCAGCGTGCGGACGCGCTGTTGCAACTCACAACACATGGATTTCCTAGTTTACGTGATGAAGACTGGCGTTATACGAATGTATCCGCCATTGATAAGAAGCATTATGGTGTGGCTCTAAAAAGTGCCTCTGTTGCTATTGACTCGGATTGGCTCAAGACTTATCAGTTGGCTGATGCATGGTCATTGGTTTTAATTGATGGCTATTTTTCAGCAGAGCTTTCTAATTTAAACGGTTTACCAGAGGGTGTTACGGTTGTTAGCTTGGCTCAGGCCATGCAGGATACGCATTATTCTGCCTTGATTGAAGGCAGGCTTAATAGTGCTGTTGAGTCAACTGAAAATGGTTTTGTTGCCTTGAATGGCGCTTATTTTGTTGATGGGGCATTGATCTATATTTCGTCAAAACAAGTATTAGCGAAGCCGATACAGGTGCTACATATTGCGACGCAAGAGTTAGCTGCGATCAATACTCGCACACTGATAGTGGCTGATGAGTTGTCTGAAGCGCAGTTGATCGAAACGTTTGCGGGCCTGGATTGTGCTTATTTGTCTGTCGCAGTGGCCGAAGTCTTTGTTGGGCAAAATGCCGCTGTAACGCTTCATAAAGTACAAGTTGAGTCAGATAAAGCTCTGCATTTTGGCGGGACTTACGTTAAGCAAGCGAGGGATGCGCGTTTTCGTCACGATAACTTTGCCTTGGGTGGTTTGTTGGCTCGAAGTGATGTTCATACGGATTTAGAGCAAGCGTCTGAGTGTGAATTGAATGGTTTGTATTTAGGCGTTAAGCGTCAACAAATTGATAATCACACAAGGATCAACCATTTAAAGCCTCATGGTATCAGTAGGCAGTTATACAAAGGGGTCTTGGATGACAAGGCGAGAGGGGTTTTTCAGGGTCGAGTCGTGGTGGCAGAAGATGCGCAGAAAACGGATTCGCAGATGAATAATCGTAATTTGTTGCTATCGAATGATGCTGAGGCGGATACAAAGCCGCAATTAGAGATTTATGCGGATGACGTGAAGTGCGCACATGGTGTAACGGTCGGGCAGTTAGATGAAAAATCTATTTTTTATCTCCAGTCTCGTTGTGTCGATGAAGAAACCGCGCGGAATATGCTCACCTTTGCTTTTGCTAATGAAATGGTTGATAAGGTTAAGATTAAAAGTTTACATGATTTAATTCTGGGGCAAGTGTTAACACGCTTTCCACAGGAAGGAATCAATAAGGAGTGGTTATGACAGTGTTTGATGTAGAGAAAATACGCCAGGATTTTCCTATCCTGAAGGAAAAGATACGCGGTAAGGATTTGGTTTATTTGGATAATGCGGCGACTTGTCAAAAGCCGCAATCTGTTATCGATAGTATTGTACACGTCTATAGTCATGATTATGCCAATGTGCATCGCGGCGTGCATACCTTAAGTGTACGTTCTACCGATAAATTTGAAGCCGCTCGCACTAAAGTAAAGGAGTTTATTAATGCGGCTAGTGACAAAGAAATTATCTTTGTAAAAGGCGCTACAGAAGCGGTTAATTTAGTCGCTCAGACCTATGGTAAAGCGAATATTAAAGCGGGTGATGAGATAGTAATTACCGCAATGGAACATCATTCCAATATCGTGCCTTGGCAAATCCTCTGTGAGCAAACAGGGGCGGTATTACGAGTGGCTCCAATTAATCGGGCGGGTGAATTAATATTTGCCGAGTTTGAACAATTGCTGAATGATAAAACAAAATTAGTTTCAGTGGTACACATGTCGAATGCTTTAGGGACAATTAACCCTGTTAAAGCGATTATTGAAGCAGCTCATGCCAAAAATATCCCTGTGCTGTTAGACGGCGCTCAAGCTATTCCGCATATAGCAGTGGATGTACAAGCCTTAGATTGTGATTTTTATGTGTTCTCTGGGCATAAGTTATATGCGCCTACGGGTACGGGCGTGCTATATGGAAAACAAGCGTTATTAGAAGCCATGCCTCCGTATCAGGGCGGTGGAGATATGATTCGTAAGGTCACCTTTACTGAGACTGAATACAATACTTTGCCGTACAAATTTGAAGCAGGTACACCTAATGTAGCTGATGTGATTGGTTTAGGTGCGGCTATTGATTATATCAATGCGATTGGAATGCCAGCGATTGCCGCTTATGAAGCGGAGTTATTGGATTATGCGACTACAAAAGCCCGTGCTATTAAAGGTTTAAAAATCATTGGTGAGGCTGAAGAAAAAGGGGCGATTTTGTCCTTTGTACTGGATAAAATACATCCGCATGATATTGGCACCATGCTCGATAGTTTAGGCATTGCTATTAGAGCAGGTCATCATTGCGCAATGCCGGTGATGGATTTTTATCATGTGCCTGCAACAGCAAGAGCTTCATTTGCTCTGTATAATACCCGTCAAGAAATTGATGTATTAATGAATGGCATAGAATCTTTGATTGAGGTATTTGGCTAATGTTTGATGATTTACGTGATCTGTATCAAGAGGTTATTTTTGACCATAATCGTAACCCTCGTAATTTTCGAGTCATCGATGATGCGGATAGAAAAGTAGAGGGTTTTAATCCTTTATGTGGTGACCGCTTAACGTTGTATTTGAAAATGGACGGTGATGTGATTAGTGATGCTAGTTTTCAAGGTTCAGGTTGTGCAATCTCAACGGCTTCCGTTTCCTTGATGACTGAGATTGTAAAAGGTAAGACTGAGCAAGAAGCCGATGCTTTGTTTAAGCAATTTCATGAAATGACCACGGGTAAAGATGAGTATTTTAATCTTGAAGCGATTGGTAAATTAGCGGTTTTGGCCGGAGTTCGTGAATATCCTGCTAGAGTTAAATGTGCGACTTTGGCTTGGCATACCTTAGATGCGGCCTTAAAAAATCAACAACAAGCTATTTCAACTGAATAAGTTTTATCCGTTATTGGTAAACAGTGCAAAAATATTCTGGAAAGTTAGCAGTACTCTATCAGGGTGTGGGTGATATACAGGAGTCGCAAGCTTTGGCTGATAGGCTCGCGGTTCCTCTTTATGAGTCTTTGGTCAATGACTGCCCAGAGAGTTTTTTTTTAAGCTGGCGTGAAGGTTGTTTAAAGTTATTAGATAAAGAACTGCTTAAGAAAGGCGGTTTAGTCGTCGATATTAGCCCTCGCAATGGCGAGCAGCGCTCATGGCCAGCGCCTAAGCAAGATGCTTTGGCTCAGGCTCTTGGACGAAAAACGAAAACTGTTGTTGATGCAACTACTGGCTGGGGGCAGGACAGCTTGCATATTTTTCGTATGGGGTATGAGTTGCTGTGCATTGAGCGATCACAGATGATGGCAGAGTTGCTTGTCGATGGATTTAATCGGTTAACTGAGGAGGAATGGATGAGGAAGTTAAACTTAAAGGCTCCGAAGTTGCTATGGGGGAATGCCATTGAGTTGTTGCAGACATTGGATGTTCCTCCGGATTGTATTTATCTTGATCCCATGTTTCCCCCTAAGCGAAAGAAGTCAGCTTTGGCTAAAAAATCAATGGTAGTATTGCGTGATTTACTTGGCGATGATCAAGATAAGGATCGACTTTTTGAGGTTGCTTTAAATGTGGCAGGAAAAAGAGTGGTTGTAAAGAGTCCGGATTATGCAGAGCCTTTAGGTGAAAAGCCAAGTGAAAGCTATCAAGGTAAGTTAATAAGGTATGATGTATACCTTAAAAGTTAAGAAAAATAAAAGTGATTAGGATATTTCTATAGATTTCTCGTTAAATTAGTGGGGTTGGAAAATGTCGGATTGGATAGATGTCATTGCAGAATCAGCATTGATGGAAGGTGAAAATGTAGTGGTTGATGTCGATGGAGTTGATGTTGCAATATTTAAATTGGCTGCGGAGTTATACGCCATTGAAGATGTTTGTTCTCATGATGGCGGGGAAATTGCCAGTGGGCAGATAGAAGGTGAAGAAATTATTTGTCCTCGGCATGGAGCCCGCTTTTGCATTAAAACAGGCAGAGTAACAGGCCCTCCAGCATACGAGGATATAATCTGTTATTCTGTTCGTATTGAAAACGGACGTATTCAGGTTAAGGCTTTTTGACGTTTAAGTTTTTGAAAATTTAAAATAAAACGAGACCTTTGCATGATCCGTTATTTTTTTCAGTATAAGTTCAAAGTACAATTTTTAACTCAAGTTACGAAAATAATCACGGATTAAGCTTATTTAACATCGATTCACGGGGTTTTTACC
>CAIPPE010000195.1 GCA_903866825.1 uncultured Methylococcaceae bacterium | reverse complement strand
GTCAGCATAGCCCTGACATCAGAGCTATCCAACGGAAGGGTGATAACAAAACGACGGCGGGTAATCTGCCGGCGTGTCCATTCAACGGAATTAAACTGGGTTTTCGCAATGCGCTCGTTCTGCTCAGTAGCTTCCACGATACCGATGCCGTCATACGCCCATTGGTCGCCGGTCATCTTGCGAACCAAAAAATGCTGACGTAAACGGGAACGCATTTGCTGTGCACGAACGTGCACCATATCACTGAATTGAGTAATAAGGGCTGAATCGATCTCTGACGCCATAATTAACTCCTTTTTAAAATGTCGTTAAAGAAAACTTCTTCTTTTTCGACATCCATACCCGGTTTAACTTCGCCGGAGGGCGTCTATGGCTCTCGTGCCGGTGAACGATGTAGAGTCTTTCGACCTGTCTACCGCTTTCCTACTGATAATTCAAAACTACACCGTAAAATAAAACATGTCAAATCTTTTTTGAACTATTTAATTTGAGATGCCTTTTGATACAATTCATTAATCCGAGTTTTCGTTGCCTCATGCGCCGGATCAAACGCATTTGTATACGCTGGTGTATTCATCAAAGCTCTCGCTTCCGTTCTTAAAGCCTCGGCGTTGATTGGCGCACCTCCGCCAGGGGGCGTACCCGGAGGCGTATCTGAACTTATAAATTTAGCACGCATACCTTCAATAACGCTGGACATTATCATCAACTGTTCAGCGTTTAATTTAGCAACACCCGCGCCCAATTTCGGATTTACAAATTCTTTAATTAAACCCGTAACACGCGCAATAACTTTATCACGCTCGGCACCATAAACTTCAGTACCGAGTTTATCAAAATCGGCATTAAGCTGTTGGTCAATAATGCCTTTTCGCTTCATGGTTTCAGCAATAACTGCCTGAAACTTCTTATCAAGATTCGCCGCTTGTTTAGCGCTGATCCCTTCGTCATAAAGCATTTGCTTTAACGCCTTGTCCCATTCAAGATCAGTTGGCGCTTTAGGCGTCCCGTCCGCGTTCTTCCCGTAATCAAACTGATACTTGTCCGCTGTTTCCGGGCGACCCATCATAGCCCAAAATTTGTTCCACTCCTCCGGTGTCGCGGTATCTGCGGGAATCCCCGCTGGCCGTTGACCCAACTTCGTTTCAGCCCCATCAAGCATAGCCAATGCTTTTTCCAAACTATCAACCCCCTTAAGATACGGTTTATCTTTATAGGCCTCAGGAATCGCAAAAGCCGGAGGCGTCGCCGCAGGTGGTTGCCCACTGGTTGCCGGGGGGAGCGTCACCGGCGCGGTTGGCGACGACGTTGCAGGCGGAACTGCTGTTACTGTTAACGGTGGTGGTGTAGTAACTGTTTCAGGCGGCATAATTTTTCCCTTTCTTACTTAACCAAAGACGATACTCTGATTCGGTTTTATTACGTTTTCTAATGTTACAAAGAGAACAGGAAACTTTCAAATTCTCATATACATTAGTGCCATTACGAGACAAAGGTGTCCGATGCTCAAGATTATCCTCACCAAAAACAATAGGACTTTCACATAGATAACAAGTTAACGTTCCATACTGTTTAATATTATCCTCATAAACCTTTTGAATCGTTTCAACAGTCAAAGCCCCTGCTTCTTTTAATCGCAAAATACGAGTGTGGTGGTGAACACGTTTTAAGTGCTTATGATGTTTCCAATACATCCGACGTTTTTCAGCCAATTCCACTTTATGAAGCTGTTGATAAACCTCCATATATTTGGCAATAGCTTCAACATTCAATTGTCGGTATCGCCGTTGCCATTCAGAAACATATTTCCGATTTTTAGCCACCCATTCACGACGGAGCTGAATTAGCTTTTGTTTATGATTCTTCTGATACCGTTTAAAATACTCTTGAGCCTCTTTTTTATGGGCAAAATAATATTCTCGATGCTGAAACCGCAGTCGTATTTTATTAGCTAAATAGTCCTTATGCTTTTTAATCTTTAAACGTTCTTTATTTCTCTCACGATACAATTTTTTAGAAAGAAAAATCTTTTCTCGATTTTTATGTCGGTATTCTCTTTGATAATTCTGTTGTATTTCAGAACTCATTCAACTAAATCCTCAAAAACTCCAAATAAACAATCCTTTAAAACTTCATCCGAAATGAACTCTTTTAATTCTAAAAATACCTGTTCTCTCGCACAATTATATAATAGACCCGCATGTAAATCCATCCCTATCGCCGGGTTTCCACCTACCTTCTGCAAACCGTAGCCGGTAATATTTATAAGATAGCGAAGAACTCGCCGACCTGATGGAGAATTGAAAACAACTCTACAATCTTCTCGTAATTGTTTTCTCTTTTGTTCACGCAGTTTTTTCTGCTCCTCATTATCGGGGAGCCCCATTCTCTCACGATGGAGAGGTATGTGTGGTTTTTCTTTTTCTTCGCTCATACTTGCAATGGCTGTGCCATTTCAGGAGTGGCCTGGACCCCCGGAGCACCGGGTTGCGGCGCAAGACCTTTAAGATGTCCCATCGCCTTCATGGTTTCTATTTGCTGTTCAAACTTCTGTTGCTGTTCCTGTT
>CAIPPE010000194.1 GCA_903866825.1 uncultured Methylococcaceae bacterium | reverse complement strand
TTTGCGTAAAGTTTTGTAAAGCTAATTTCTTGAGTTATTTAACGTAACGCGTTACACTTAATTAAATAATGTAACGGGTTACGAAAAATGAAAGAGCAAATTAAAAAGCGTGGTCGACCTACTACTGGAAAAGCAAAATCTAACGCTATTCGCATGAAAGAATATCGTCAAAGGCTTAAGGAAAGCGGTGTAAGCAAACAGTCTGATAAACAGAATAGTGTCGTGGCCGATCTACAGCAAGAAAACCGGCAACTTAAAGAGAAGCTGGCTTACTTGCAAATACAGCTAGATGTTATGCAATCTCAACATACTAAACCGGAAAAGACTGATCAGTATTACCTTGACCGTATAGAGGTATTGACTAAATCAAATACCGCGTTAAAGGCAGAATCAACTAAATACCGTAACGCGTTACAAAAAGCCAATGACAGAATTAATCATCTTGAGTTTATGGCTAGCCAATCTAAGTCTGTCAAGTGATTAGTGACAAAATTATTACAAGTTCTTTGCGTTCAATCCAGTGTACGAAAATTGCGCGAAAACTGCGCGGTAAATTAGCCTATAAGCCCCATGTTTACTGGTTTTGTGTGTGCGATAATTGGGCGAAAACTACGGCTTAACTTCTATTGTTTGCCGCTTTTTTGTGTCGGTTTTTTTGTTCACTTTTTCCGTCTACAATTACCTTTAAACCAGCACCGTATATAGGTTTTGCCGTTCACTTTGCGTAAATTTTTGGCGTTGCTTTTGCCAACTCAACCCGCGCCCGCGTCTAAGATTGACTGTATTTTTGGCTGTTAATTTTATGGCTATCTTGCGCACTATTTGCGCACCGAGCTTTTGCGCACTACTTGCGCAATTGTTTGCGCAATACGTTTTTGCGTAGATTTTATGATGTTTATTTTTGTTATTACGGTAGTAACAAATTATTATAAACCTGTGCCAATAAAGCCCACGCTTGCCAATGGTCGCCGATCTCGCCTTATTCTGTATATATCTAACAAAATAAAAGACTTGACTATTTCGTCTCATGAGGTGATTTCACAAAATTAGTGACAGCTCATGAGGTTGTTTTCACAAAATACCTTTGTCGCTTTTATAGCTCCGAAAAATCAACATACCCGTAACATACCTGTTCTAAGAATTGGTTGTGCATGTTTTTTATCCAATCTTGTTGTGTAACCGTACTTGTAACCGTAGCATGGTTACAAGTCAAGCCTTACTGCCACGCGGCTTTCAGGTATTTTGTAACCAATGTAACCAATGTAACCGTCCATGGTGACAACAACAAAAAACTATCAAAAAATGTAAAAAATAAAAAACATGTATAGTATTGGTTACATGGTTACATATATATTTAACTTATTGATATATTATTATTATAGTTGTAACCATATACGGTTACATCATGGTTACAAATGGTTACATTATTGAGCTAATCCATACATAGGTTTGCCATCAGAAGAAAGAAGTTTGGATAAAAGTCTTTGATTAACCATTTCCTGAATTGTATCGCGTACCAAGTCAGACTTAAGACCGGTAAAATCTTTAAATGGTTGTTTTTTTACGCATAACTGAATAATGTTTCGTTCTGTTCTTGGTTTCTGGTCATTCTCAAATAGTGCTAGTATCGCTATAAATTCAGCTTTAATACCCAATATACCCTTATCTTGGCATAGCTTAAGGTTTGCCTCTAACAACTCGTTAGCTATCTCTATGGCGGCCTCAACGTGCTTATTATCAATATCTAGCTTATGCTGACCATCGGTATTTTTATCGTCGATTAGGTGCAACACGGCTGCAATTTTCATTATCTGCATGTTGATCTTAGAAGCCGCGCCCCTAAGCGAAACGTGTGAGTATTTACCGCCGTCTGCTAAGTGCGGTTCTATGCGGTTACGATACTGATTGATTTTAAGAAAGCCTGATTTACTTATAACAAGGTTGCTTAGGTCGTCCAGGCTGCGTGGTTCCTCTAAAATTCCCTCAATGAATTGGCAAGCCTTGGTATATTCTGCTTCTAAGTCTGGCTGATGTTCAGGCCATTTAGTATGATCTCGATTACCTAGGTTATGACTTTCAGCCAGCATTAAAAACCGTTCTGATAATCCTGTACCGTTCGACGCTTTTAGCACAGTCTCTATACTGCCCTGTTGGGCAAAGCAAGCGACGCTACCGACAACATACCCATAGTAACCGTGACGTGAAACTCTAATGCTATTGACGTAACCACCGTCAAAACCATTTAACACCATATCGTTATTATTGGCGTTATTTTCGGCTTTGTACGATCCACCAAGTAATGAGTTAAATAAGCCCTGTTCGCTGGATATGGCACTAAAAAAGCCGTTTGTGTGTGGCAATGTTGTTTCCATACCTTCTGGTGTGGCATTGCTGATAAAAAGACCGGTATTAAGCCGCTTTGCCTTTTCTTTCAAGTCTTTTAATTCATCTCGTTCTGATTCTTCCATGTGTTCGGCGTTCTCTGCGAGTTTTTCTGCTTTATTTTCAATTCGCTTAATTTCCTGATTAACTTTAT
>CAIPPE010000193.1 GCA_903866825.1 uncultured Methylococcaceae bacterium | reverse complement strand
TTGTGCGAGGTGAAGTTTCCAAAAATTGTGATCGTGTGTTTTTTCTATCGATGCCATCAGTAATCCCAAAAAAGTTATCCTCGGGATAGTCTGACATGACCGGCTGTGTGTTGTGAATTATGCCGAAAATTGAGCGCTTACCATCATACAGACGCACATACATATCCATCTGCCCAATATCTTGATGGGATAAATGCCCCGTTTTTAAATCAATCAACACAAAACACTGTAAGCGCTCAATTTTAGGCGTAATCGTACCGGTATTATGGGGCAATAAAGACCGTCATGAGAATGCCGTACACATCTATCTGCCGGATTCTCAAACAACATGGGTTTATGTAAATCTGGATGTGAATATTCATGACTTTAAGTTTTGGATGGCGCATGAATTAGGCCATTGCCTATCGCCATCACTCGCTGGTGAAGACGCCGAAGATTTTGCTGATGGGTTTGCCGGTGCGTTACTTTTTCCTAAGGATAAAGCAAAACAAGCCTATCAAGAGATTCTGGCACAGCCCACTAACAGCAAAAAAATCGAATGTTTAAAACGCATTGCCGTTAAAGAACTGATCTCACCTAATACCATTTATATTCAGGCCAATGCTTATGCGGAAGCACATGATTTGCCAAAACTAGAATTAGGCTCTGGTCTTTATGGCTGGATTACGAAATTTAATCAAAGCTATAAAAACTTGAGTGCGGCCTTGTTGGGTGATGTTTCTCAACTTAACGCGAGAGACTATATTAAAAAAACAGAAGACAGTTTTGAAACACCCTTTTTTGATACCTTGAGACACTATTTAAAACAGACTGATAAAGGCGCAGGCATTGTTCAAAGTGTCACAGATATGCCGCTACTGGATGCTCAGAGTATGCACGCTGAACTCACTTAATGACTCAATCAAAATTACGTTATTCTTTTTGAGCCAATAATGCTTTTAAGCGCTCAATCTCTGCTAAGGCTAAATTCATTTCCTGTAAAGCTACTTTCTTTTCCTGTTCAGCTACTTTCTTTTCATTTAAAGCTAAAGCTTCTCGCTTATTGGCCTCTTCCTCACGCTTATTAGCCAACTCCAACTCAGATTGAATAGTGCGTTGCTCGCGGAGGTATTCTTGGCGGGCTTGGTATTGATAATATTGCTGATCTTTTTCTGAAAACGTACTTAAAGTGCTCATGGCTTGCTTCATCTCCTGAGTCATCATCCAATCGGGTAAGGCCTCATCATTTAAGCGCTCACCGTCTTTAAAGAATTTTAACCAACGTTGGTCTTCTGTTTCAACTTGAATCGCATTAAACTTTTTTAACTCCAACAACCAAATGCCACCATGCGGCGTTAAAGTCTGCCCCTGTTCATCACGCATTTTATAATGATGCACATAGGCATTATCATCGACTAATAGATTTTCTGCCAATAACCAAATCGAATAAGTCGGCCTAAGCTGAAGATACTCTTGACCACTTTTAAGTTGCTGACTGTAAATGTCCGCCCAGTTGTAAATAATTCGAGCCGGTAAATGCGCGTAACTGGTCAGTTGAATTTCAATTTGATACAACCGATCATGACTATCCCGGGCTTTAACATCAACGATGCTTAACTTATCACTCAGAAACTCTTTGTCATTATAAGGGTTAAGAATATCAACCCACACTAAAGGTTCTGCTAAATCCTGCGCTAAAAAGGCATTAAGAAAATGAATCAAAAGGTTGCGATTCTCTTCTGAGCCTAATAAAGCCTTAAAGACGCAATCAATTTT
>CAIPPE010000192.1 GCA_903866825.1 uncultured Methylococcaceae bacterium | reverse complement strand
TGGAGATACTTATTCGTCACACCCATTCCGGTAACTCGTTGATAAAAAACAACCTGCATTGATTTGTAGGGACTACCTGGAAAGGCATGTGCTCGTTGTGAAACTGCTGGTCTATTGGTTAAGACAGATAATAGCAGCAAAACACTATCATCTGTCTCAAAATGCAAAAGAGAGTTTATTGAACCTTAACCAGTTCCTTTCCATCTGTAGAAAAACGGCAAATACCAGCCGCAAAGTTACCACAATCTTCAGACTGTTCTACTTTAGCACCGGTTGGACTAAGATGAACTTTCAACTCACAAAAAGCGGCTTGACCAGCAGCATGTTTTTTCAAAACTAATTCATTCGGTGCGACTGTTTTCGCTTCTCCAGAAACATCTGCACTGCAAGGCTCTCTACCCGCTTCGCTTGCATTAGGTTCAAAGTCAACATCTTCGGCAACAGTCACTTCACCTTTAACAGTTGAAATTTTTAAATGTTGAACATGAGTGCCATCACGTAGTATGTAGTGATCAGTCGCAGCAAATGCACTACTGGAAACTAACATGGCTGCCACCAGAAACAAACTTTTTTTCATAATATTTCTCCTTATAGTTGTTGATTTTGTTGATTAACAAGGTGGGCTAACAGGATAAGTGTTGATACTTATTGGTTTGGCTCAACATGACTCTGGGTTATTTTACCTTAGTGCACGCTCTTACGAAAAGCCTATAACACTATCAATTGCATAATCATTTAATAATCAACAGTCTTGTGTAGTCTCCATCAATGATTTACAGGACCTGAGAAATTATTTAGAATCATGGTCAGATCGTCATTACCTTGTCATAAGTTGCTTTAATAATAAGGGTAATGTACGCCAACGTCATACTTTGGCTACTTAACAGATTTTACTCCATTAGCGATTTCTATTATTTATTAAGGGGGCCATCTATCTAAAATACTCACATCTAAATTAGTTTTACGAATGCTGCCAAAAACACTGACTGATTGTTAACGTTTAACTAGGAGTGAAAGCATGTCTAAAAGAGCTGCAATGAGAATCTCGGATAGAGAAACAACCTATCACAGAAGAGCCGGTCGAAGTCCCAGTAAAACCGACAACTTTGAACTACTTGATATTGTTGATTTAGTTGTAGAGAGAAGGACTATGGAGCCGTTACAGGCTCTAACAAAAGCGCAGAGTACTTATATAAAAACTATCTTAGACAATACCATCACTTTTGGAATCGGCCCAGCGGGTACTGGAAAAAGTTATGTGGTAGCCGGCCTCGCGGCTGACATGCTTAAAGAAAAAAAGATTGACCGTATTTTACTTAGCCGACCTGGGGTTGAAGCAGGCGAAAAGTTTGGTTTTATCCCCGGCGAATTAGACGAAAAATACGCACCTTATATTGAGCCTTTTCGGGATATATTTAACGAACGACTGGGTAGATCACAAGTAGACTATCTGATAAAACACAAACGCATCTGTGCAATGCCCATCGCTTTTATGCGTGGCCGCACCTTTAAAAATTGCTGGGCCATTCTGGATGAAGCACAAAATACCACGCCTAGCCAAATGAAGCTTTTTTTAACACGCATTGGAGAGAACTGCAAAGTAATCATTGATGGCGATATCGAGCAAAAAGATATATCAACTCAATCCGGTCTTTCTGATGCCGTGCATAGGCTGAAACATACTCATAAAGTGGGTATCGTTGAGTTTACAGTCGACGATGTTGTTCGATCAGGTATTGTAAAAGACATTATCAAAGCGTATAGCAATTAATCAAACTAGCGACTAATCGCAGGTGAATCAAATTAGAAAGCCTAAGGTTAAAATCATAGGCTTTCTTTTCCGCGCAAAACCAGGATGAAAATCCAGTTATAATGTTGTCATTAATAAAGAGTGAATCACACTCGAACTCCTATTCTAATGGCCAAACTAAACCCCCAACAACAAGCTGCTGTTAAAGTCATCGATAATCCATTACTGGTTCTGGCAGGCGCCGGTAGTGGTAAAACACGTGTCATCACAGAAAAAATTGCCTACTTAGTCAAACAAGGCTTACCGGCTCGACATATTGCAGCCGTAACATTTACCAACAAGGCCGCCAGAGAAATGAAAAGTCGTGTGTCAAAGCTGCTCGATGATACGCAGATTCGTGGCTTACGTGTGTCTACTTTTCATTCATTAGGCTTGGATATTCTGCGCAAAGAGCACAAAGTTCTGACGTATAAAGCCGCCATTACGCTCTTTGATGAACAAGATAAGCTAGCTCTGATAAAGAACTTAATTACTCACGGCGCCAAGGACTGTGATATCGATCAGGTCGATCATTATGCCCATCAAATCGGGCAATGGAAAAACGCCTTTATCACGCCCGAACAAGCATTAACACAAGCGACAAAAGAACACTATCCTTCTGCTATCCTGTATCAGGAATATACCCGTAGCTTAAAGTCTTACAATGCTGTTGATTTTGACGACCTTATTTTGTTACCCGTATTATTGTTCCAACAACATCCCAGTGTTTTAGAGAAATGGCAAAACAAGATTCGTTATTTACTGGTTGACGAATATCAAGACACTAATATCACCCAGTACCAACTCGTTAAGTTACTCGCCGGCGCCTTAGGTCGCTTTACCGTCGTGGGTGATGATGATCAATCCATTTATGCCTGGCGGGGTGCGCAACCCGAAAATCTAGCACAATTACAAAAAGACTATAGTCGTTTACAGGTGATTAAGTTAGAACAAAACTACCGCTCTACGGGCCGTATCCTAAAAGTAGCCAATCAGCTTATTGCTAATAACCCCCATACGTTTGAGAAACGTCTTTGGAGTGAATTGGGCTATGGTGATCCATTACGTGTTCTGAGTCATAAAAACGATCAGGTTGAAGCACAGCAAATTATTTCAGAAATTATCCATCACAAATTTAAGAACGGTGGCCGGTATCAGGACTACGCGATTTTATATCGAGGCAATCATCAGTCCCGGTTATTTGAACAAGGACTTAGGGAAAATAACATCCCGTATTTAATCAGCGGTAGCACCTCGTTTTTTTCTTATTCAGAAATTAAGGACATTCTCGGCTATCTGCGTTTATTTGTTAACCCTGATGATGATGCCGCTTACTTACGTATTATTAATACACCCCGCCGCGAAATTGGCCCCACCACGCTGGAAAAACTGGGGGGATATGCGAATGAACGTCACATCAGTTTATTTGCAGCGAGTACCGAACTGGGTTTAACTCAGCGCTTATCAGAAAAATCTATGCACCGATTACAAAAGTTTCATGATTGGGTACTTGATACCGCTAGACGAATTGATCAGGGTGATAGGTTCTCTGTGATTGAACAATTTATTCAACAAATTGGTTATGAGCAATTTTTAAAGGAAGAAAGCAAAAGCAAGGAGTCTGCCGACCGTAAAATCAAGAATGTCTATGAACTCATTGAATGGCTTAAGCGTATCGCTGAAAAGAACAGTCCTTCTGAAGCTGGAAACTCATCGAAAGCACCCTTAGCAGAAATTGTGGCGAAGATTATGCTCATGGATATTATGGAACGTAATCAAGAAGCCGAAGTGAGTGATCAGGTCAGCTTAATGACCTTACATGCTGCCAAAGGCCTAGAGTTTCCGCACGTATTTCTGATTGGAATAGAAGAAAATATTCTGCCCCATCAAAGCAGCATTGATAGTAATAATATTGAAGAAGAACGGCGCCTGGCTTATGTAGGCATTACCCGGGCACAAAGAACGTGTACGTTTAGCTATTGCACTCATCGCAAACGTTATGGAGAAGTCAGTGAAAGCGAGCCTAGCCGTTTTTTAAATGAACTACCCGCTGATGACTTAGAATGGATCAATAAAAAACAACTTACTCCAGAAGTTATCAAGGAACGAGGTAAAGCTAACCTGGCCAATCTAAAATCTATGCTATCGTAATCGCATGGCGGTTAGGTTACAATATCCTAAGCAAGCGCCCGTAGCTCAGCTGGATAGAGCGCAGCCCTCCGGAGGTAGCAGTCATCCAATTTTTGGGCACGAGGGCGAAGGTCAAAACCAAGTTGGCCGAAATATTATAAAAGCTACCGCAAATCATCTTGCGCCCTTAGCTCAGCTGGATAGAGCGTACCCCTCCGGAGGGTAAGGCCAGAGGTTCAAATCCTCTAGGGCGCGCCATTTTGACATTAAGACTGGGTTATTCATCTGACTTAATCAAATCGGGTGTACGGGGAAAATATGCAAGCTGTTATCGTGAAGGTGCCAATATAGTTTTAGTTGAACCTGATTAACATAGGCTTTTACCAGACTCTTGATCGATTATCTTGCCCTACGTAAATTTGCCGATAAACACCACATTTCAATTGTTTAAATCGAATTATATTGTTCATTATTCGTTTATTTTGGCTGAAACAACATTTTTTATTATAGCGTCTATAGACTAAAATAGTAGTATGTGGAAATTGTCATTGGTATAGTGCCAATTCTTCTTCCTGAATTCTTAATTAAATTAAGCTAATTATGTTGGATGAGATGCTTCAATGTATCCAAGTTGCTTTAACTTTAATACTTAACCCCTATTCTTGTATTTATGGTATTTGATCCCGCTTTTAGCTCTTCCTTTCTAGTCGCATTTTTGATGGGATTATTCAGTAGTATGCACTGTATAGGGATGTGTGGCTCCATCATTGGCACGTTAACATTCAGTCTTAGTCCTGAAATACGAAATAATAAAAAGCTGCTTTTACCGTTTGTATTTAATTATAACTTCGGTCGTATTACCAGCTATGCAATGGCAGGCGCACTTGTTGGTACAATTGAAGCATTATTGACGATGCATTTGGGTGAAACGCATGGGCACAGGATTTTACAACTCCTATCATCTGCTGTCATGGCGGGTGCAGGGTTTTATATTGCCGGATGGTTTGCCCGATTTGCCTATATTGAAAAAGCCGGAATATTAATCTGGAAGAAAATTGAACCTTATGGGAGAAAGCTTATCCCGGTAAAAAATCACCAGCAAGCCTATCTTTTTGGGTTGGTCTGGGGGTGGTTACCTTGTGGACTGGTCTATGCTGCCTTGGCGTTAGCGGCTACCGCAGGTGATATTACTAAGAGTGCTTTAACGATGCTAGCTTTTGGGTTGGGTACTTTACCCGCAGTCATAGGTGTAGGTATAACGACCCAATTACTTACACGGTTATCTAAAATGCAACGTTTTAAGCAATCTATCGGGTTATTTATGATTGTTCTTGCGCTATTGGCCGCCTTTCCCTGGCTAAATCCAATGGCGATAACTGCTCATGCTGCAACACATTAAATAGATACTATGGGACATTTTAAGTCGATCATTGGCCACTCGCCTTCCTTAGAATCTTTAATTCGTAGCGCCAAAATGGTAGCGGCTACTGATGTGACCGTTTTGCTAAAAGGTGAGACAGGGACAGGGAAGGAGGTTTTTGCTAATGCCATACAAAAAGAAAGCGCACGTTCCGATAAGCCATTTATAACTATTAATTGTGCTGCTTTGCCAGAAAGCTTAATCGAATCTGAATTGTTTGGACATAAAAAAGGTTCGTTTACAGGTGCGATATCAAGCACTCAAGGCCTGTTTCAGGCTGCTGATAATGGAACCGTATTTCTCGATGAGGTTAATTCTCTGCCCGTCTCGATTCAATCAAAACTCTTACGTTTTCTGGAATCGGGAGAATGTCTTGCAGTAGGCGACACTAGACCTTATAAAGTTGATGTGCGTGTTATAGCTGCGACGAATACGGATTTAAGCGAGAAAGTGGATGCGGGTGAGTTTAGACGGGATCTGTATTATCGTCTGGATGTAGTGCCTTTAGAGCTTCCGCCATTATCCAGGCGTACAGAGGATATAGAACATTTGATTACGCACTTTTTATCGAAAAGTGCCGAGAATCATTCAATAGAACCGCCAAAGTTTAGTAAAGCAGCGCTAAAAATACTTAAAGACTATCCTTGGCCCGGTAACATTCGAGAATTACGTAACTTATGTGAAAGATTAAGTATTCTTTTAGCCGGTAAGATTATTGAACCTGAAAATCTTCCTTCACAATTTATTACTCACGCAAGTCTGTTTAAACTTGAAGCCTTTACCTTGCCTGAGGATGGCATCGAGTTGGAGACACTGGAAGCTAACTTAATACACCAGGCGCTGAATAGAACTAACGGTAATCGTAGTAAGTCAGCAAAACTGTTAGGTCTTACTCGGGATACTTTGCTGTATCGTATGCAGAAGCACGGGTTTACAACGTCAGAAAAATAACCCTAGGCACCTAAACGGGCCAGCCTCATTATCTGTTTTAAATCTTTAACGGTCTGTGCCAAGCCCGAGAACAACGCCTGGGCAATGATTGAATGCCCAATATTAAGCTCGACTATTTCAGGTAAGGCACAGATTTCTTCAACGTTATGAAAGTGTAAGCCATGTCCGGCATTAACCTGTAAGCCTGCGCTGTGAGCGTAATGAGCTGCTTGTTTTATTCGGAGAAATTCCTGAGTTTTCTGTTCGAGGGTAGTAGCTTCTGCATAACAGCCAGTATGTAATTCTACAACAGGGGCTCCCGCTTTTACTGCCGCATCGATTTGAATTTTATCGGGGTCAATAAACAGCGAGACTTCAATCCCTGCTTCCTTTAAAGTATCGCAGGCCCATTCCATCCGATTGAGGTTACCTGCAATGTTTAATCCCCCTTCTGTGGTTAATTCTTCGCGTTTTTCTGGAACCAGACAACAGGCGTAGGGTTGTATTTTAACCGCTAGATTGATCATTTCATCAGTGACAGCCATTTCCATATTGAGTCGGGTATGGATGATGTCTTTCAGTAAAAATATATCTCTATCCTGAATGTGACGACGGTCTTCTCTCAAGTGCGCGGTAATGCCATCTGCCCCGGCTTGTTCTGCAACCAGTGCAGCCTGGATGGGGTCAGGATAGCGAGTGCCTCTTGCTTGTCTTAATGTAGCAACATGATCAATATTGACGCCTAATAATATCTGTGTTCTATTCATTTTTCTAAATGATGCATAATTTGGCTAATCACTGCTCTGCTTTTAAGTGGTTTGCCGTTTAAAAAGGTAGTGATGACTTTTCTCATCAGTATTTTGGTTTCATACAGTATTTCAGAATCTATGAGATTCCTGGATTTCATAGCCATTAAGGTTTTGCCTGACACAGTGCCATCATTAGCTTCAATGGGACCTTGCTCAATATCAAAATGATAATGAGCTAATGGCGTTATAGTTTTATCATTGAACAGATCATAATCTAATTGTAAGCCGTAGCCAACTGCTTCCATCAGATCCAGTTCAAAAATACGCAAGGTTGCTTCGATGTTTGCTGTATCTAAAAGGTTTGTAATGCAGTTTTTATAATACATAAATACCTCCGGATGAGGATCGTATTGATGCAAAAAACGACTGATTAATTCATTGATATAAAAGCCGCAATAAAGAGTGGCTCCCTCCAGGTTAATGAGAGGCTCTGTTACTTCAACGTTTGTGAGAATCTTAAGTTCTGTTTTATCAGAGTATGAAATAGTTAGAGGGATGAAAGGTTGTAGCAGTCCTGCTGTTTTAGATTTAACTTTTCTTACCCCTTTAGCTAATACCGGGATTCTGCCATAGTCACGGGTCAATACGTCAATAATAAGACTGGTTTCTCGATATTGACGTTGAGTGAGAATAAAGGCGGGTTGCAGATAGACTGTGTTATCCGTCATTAAAACCCAGGCTTTGCATAGCCCGTTCGTTATCAGACCAGTTCTTCTTAACCTTGACCCAGAGTTGTAAGTACACTTTTTGACCGATGAGTTTTTCAATGTCAAAGCGGGCATCAGTGCCTACTTTTTTTAGCATGTCACCGTCTTTTCCTATCACGATATTCTTTTGAGTGAGGCGCTCTACCCATATAATGGCGTATATTTTAGTGATGTTTGGAAGCTCTTCGTAGCGTTCCATTTCAACGGTCAGCGCATAAGGCAGCTCATCTCCTAAACGACGGGTGAGTTTTTCACGGACAATTTCAGCGGCTAGAAAGCGCTCGGGTCGGTCGGTAATTTGATCTTCAGGATAGATAAGGTCGCTTTCAGGCAATAAGGCCATAATAAGGCTTTCAAGCTCATCCAGATTGGTTCTTTTTAAGGCAGAAATAGGAACCAGGTGTTCAAAAGGATAGCGATGTTGTGCTTCGGAAAAAAACGCTAGAATCTCATCTTTATCTTTTACTTTATCGACTTTATTCACGGCTAGAATAACCGGTAAACCCGCTTGTTCAAGTTTCTTAAAGATGACTTCATCGTATTCATGCCAGGATAAACCATCAATGAGCCAGACAATGACATCAACGCCCAGTAAAGTGGTCTCTGCGGTACGGTTCAAATAACGATTGAGAGCACGTTTTTCACTGTTGTGCATGCCAGGCGTATCCATGTAGATCGCTTGGCCAGCTTCAGTGGTATTAATTCCCAGGATTCTATGTCGAGTGGTCTGTGGTTTACGTGAGGTGATACTGATTTTTTGCTTCAGTAAATGATTCATCAGCGTAGATTTGCCGACATTGGGGCGCCCTATGAGCGCTACGAAACCACAATTCATTGATTATCCTTGTTTAATAATTCGAGCATAAGTTCTGCTGCTGATTGCTCAGCTCTTTTTCTGGATATACCCGATCCAATGCAGGTGTCTTTTATGAGGGGAATGCTGCATTTAACCTGAAATAGTTGTTCGTGCGCAAGTCCTGACATGGTTATTAAAGTATATTCGGGTAGTGCCTGTTTTTTTGACTGCATAAGTTCTTGCAGTTGGGTTTTTGGATCTTTTTGCCAATTCTCCAGAGAGAGATTATCCAGTTTTTCAGCGAATAGCTGTTCGACCCAAAGCTGACAAGCCTCTATGCCTTGATCTTTAAATAAGGCTCCCATAATCGCTTCCAGGGCATCTGATAAAATAGAGTCTCGACGGAAGCCGCCACTTTTTAATTCGCCTGATCCCAGCAACAAATAATCACCGAGTTGATGTTTTCTTGCCAGGTCTGCTAAAGAGCTTTGATTAACCAAGTTTGCCCTGAGTCTGCTTAAGACTCCTTCGCTTGCACCTGGGAATAGATCATACAGTTTTTGAGCAACCACAAAACCTAAAATTGAGTCGCCTAGAAACTCCAGGCGTTCATTATTATTTGAGTTAGCACTGCGATGAGTTAAGGCCGTTGTAAAAAGTTGTGGATTATTAAATGTTAACCCTAGCTTTTTACATAAAACCTCTGGCTTTTTTATCACAGTTTACCAACCCCTGTTTTTATAGTCTCATACTCAATAATCATTTTAGAGGCTTTCGAAGAGGATTATTTTAACAAGGTGCCAATACGGCTGAAGCCTATACCTTTGTTTTCCCAATCCCAACTCATCCATATAAAAAATGCTTTGCCGACTAAATTTGCTTCAGGGACAGGGCCCCAGTAGCGACTATCGTTGCTATTATCTCGATTATCGCCCATGGCAAAGTAATGTCCTTGGGGGACCACATAAACAAATTCAACAGAAGGCGTACCATTTCTGATGAGAATGCTGTGTTCAACACCGGTTAAATCTTCTAATAAATGTTCAGCGCCGGTCATGTCCTCTCCTTGACCTAATCCATGATAGGTTCCTATTGACACCTGTTTAACGGGCACATCATTAACAGTGAGTTTTTTATTGCTATAAACGATTTTGTCACCCGGTAAGCCGATTACCCGTTTAATATAATCAACAGTGGGGTCTTTGGGGTAGCGAAAAACTACGATATCGCCTCGTTTAGGTTCATTGATTTCAATGATCTTTTTATTGATAACCGGTAAGCGGACACCGTAAGTAAACTTATTGACCAGGATAAAATCTCCTACCAATAACGTGGGCATCATCGAGCCGGAAGGGATTCGGAACGGTTCAGCAATAAATGAGCGTAATAGAAGCACAATCAACACAACAGGGAAAAAGGATCGCGCGTACTCTACTAAGACGGGTTCATCTTTTTCATCAAATGGTTTGCCCTGTGACTTGAGATATAATAAGTAACTGCCCCAAATGATGCCAGTTACTATCGTCGCTAGAAAAAGATAAAATGAAAAATCAAAGTCCATAAAGTTTATATGTGTGTAGTGGGGCAATACATTATTTGCCCTGTTGCATAATGTTTAGTGTGTACTATTCTTTGTTTAGCTGTAAAACAGCTAAAAACGCTTCTTGCGGTATTTCTATATTGCCGACCTGTTTCATGCGCTTTTTACCGGCCTTCTGTTTCTCTAATAACTTCTTCTTACGGCTGATGTCACCGCCATAGCATTTAGCGATAACATTCTTGCGCATGGCTTTAACGGTAGAGCGGGCAATAATTTTAGAGCCAATCGCTGCCTGTATAGCGACTTCATACATTTGTCTTGGGATCAGGTCTTTCATCTTTTCAACTAAATCCCGGCCCCGATTATTACTTAAATCACGGTGTACGATAATAGATAAAGCATCGACTTTTTCAGCATTGATTAATACATCCAGCTTAACCAGGTCAGCCTGTTGAAAGCGTAAAAATTCATAATCAAAGGAAGCGAAGCCACGACTTACCGATTTTAAGCGATCAAAGAAATCTAATACCACCTCACTTAGCGGCATTTCGTAGTGCAGAGAGACTTGGCTACCGACATATTGCATATCTTTTTGCACGCCGCGCTTTTCTATACACAGTGTAATAACACCGCCAAGATAAGCTTGAGGAACTAAGATGTTTGCGCGAATGATTGGTTCCCGTATTTCTTTAACAATACCACCATCAGGCAATTTTGCCGGATTATCGACCATGATAATGTCACCCGTTTGAGTCACGACTTCGTAAATAACGGTAGGCGCTGTGGTAATCAGGTCAACATCATATTCTCTTTCTAGCCGTTCTTGCACAATCTCCATGTGCAACATGCCTAAAAAGCCGCAACGAAACCCAAAACCCAAAGCTTGAGAGGTTTCTGGTTCAAATTGCAAGGCCGCATCATTCAGGTTTAGTTTATTGAGCGCTTCACGCAGATCTTCGTAGTTATCAGAACTGACGGGGTACAAGCCTGCAAAAACACGCGGTTGTACGCGTTGAAATCCGGTCAGTTGTTCGCTGGCAGGGTTATCCGTCCAGGTAATGGTATCACCCACTGGGGCGCCAAAAATGTCTTTAATACCGGCGACGATATAACCCACTTCACCGGTATTTAATAAATCTTTTTCTAAGCGTTTAGGGGTAAATACACCGACCTTTTCAGCAATGAATGATTTGCCTGTAGACATGATGGTAATCTTCTGCTTTCTGCGAATGCTACCGTGCATAATTCTGACTAAAGAAACTACACCCAGATAGCTGTCAAACCAGGAGTCGATAATTAAAGCCTGTAAGGGACCATTGATATTTCCGACGGGATGCGGCACCTTAAGCACAAGTTGTTCTAGGA
>CAIPPE010000191.1 GCA_903866825.1 uncultured Methylococcaceae bacterium | reverse complement strand
CGAATTCAATTAAGGGATACTGTCGACTGGCTGCCTGTTTAATGCTGGTGTTTTCGCTAGCCATTCATGGCGATCAGGATGTATCTAAGCAACAAATCTTGCTTAATGCGTTAACTAATTTAAAGCAAGGCTCAATGGCCGAACGAGAGCAGGCTATTATTCAACTGGCCGATAACGGCAGTTCAAGTTTGACTATTCTGCAAGCGTTGCTTGATGGTCAACTATTTACACTTAAATCAGACGCCTCCCTGGTAATCGGTGCTGATAATAATCAAGGTTATGATATTCATGATGCAATTACCGGTACGGCAAGGGGAGCTGTTGAGCGTTCTGCTGTTGGTAAGATCAATTTAACCAATAACCTTAGAGTTTCATTAAGAAAAATCATTGGGCAATTGCAATTAAGTGCTGAAGATCCCGTTATCCGTTTAGCCGCAGTTAAAGCGATGGGAAATGAAGACGATGAAGCTGCTTTGGCAACTTTAAAGACCCGTGAAGGCGTTGAAAAAGACGAGACAGTTAAACAGGCCATTAAAGTGGTGTTTCTGTTAAAAGATATGAACAGTAGTGATAAAACACTACGTATTAAAGCAATTGAAGCATTAAAGGAGGTCAATAGTCTGGATGTCGTCAATCGATTGAATGCAATGGTTGAAAAAGATGAGGCTGGAAATTTTATAGAGCCTGATCTTGAGATAAGGAATACAGCAAAAGCGGCGTTAATCAATATCAATACTCGCTTACAGTTTTACAGTTCAATTGAAACAGTGTTTTTTGGCCTTAGTTTAGGTGCAGTTCTGGTGTTGGCCGCTATTGGATTGGCAATCACCTTTGGCGTAATGGGTGTTATTAATATGGCACATGGCGAATTAATGATGCTAGGTGCTTATACCACTTACGTTATGCAGCAATTGATGCCTAATCAGTTAGCCTTTTCAGTGCTGTTATCCATTCCCGCCGCTTTTGTTATTTCTGCACTGGTAGGCATTGCTATTGAAAGAGGCATTATTCGATTTCTGTATGGCAGACCCTTAGAGACGTTACTGGCTACTTTTGGAGTCAGTTTAATACTTCAGCAAAGTGTACGGTCTATCTTTTCACCCTTAAACAGGAGTGTAGCAACGCCAGAATGGATGAGTGGCTCCTGGCAGGTTAATGATTTCTTGTCACTGACCTGGAATCGCTTTTATATCCTGGTCTTTTGTTTAATTGTGTTTGTGTTGTTGTTACAGATTCTTAAACGCACCAGTTTAGGTCTCGAAGTAAGAGCCGTCGCACAAAACCGAAATATGGCCAAAGCCATGGGTATTCCAACCTCCAGAGTCGATGCGATGACTTTTGGTTTGGGATCTGGCATTGCGGGTGTGGCAGGTGTGGCCTTAAGTCAGATTACCAATGTAGGCCCCAATCTGGGACAGGCATATATTGTTGATTCGTTTATGGTCGTGGTATTTGGCGGTGTCGGGAATTTATGGGGAACCTTAGTTGCCGGCTTTGTATTGGGTATTGCCAATAAGTTCCTGGAACCTTTCGCAGGGGCTGTGTTAGCGAAAATATTAGTCCTTATCTTTATCATTCTATTTATCCAGAAACGTCCCCGAGGCTTGTTTCCACAAAAGGGAAGAGCTGCGGATTCGTAGTTGTGTTTAATAACGATAGAAATTTTATAACTTTAAAGTGGAATTGATATGAAATTAATAGGATTAGGTACTGATAAAATCGGTACGACGGTATTGATTGTACTGGCAGCGGTGAGTTTTATTATACCGGTTTGTAATTTAGCGACTCCCGCTGATTCACCCTTACATTTTTCTGCCTATACCGTCTCGGTATTAGGTAAGTATTTAACCTTTGCTTTATTGGGCTTGTCGTTAGATTTAGTCTGGGGTTATTGCGGTATTTTGGCGCTTGGTCAAGGTGCATTCTTTGCCTTGGGTGGTTACGCCATGGGCATGTATTTAATGCGCCAGATTGGTACAAGAGGTGTTTATGGCGATCCCTTATTGCCCGATTTTATGGTGTTTCTAAATTGGAAAGAGCTTCCGTGGTATTGGCTAGGTTTTGATAATTTCTGGTTTGCCTTGGTGATGGTGGTTCTGGTTCCCGGTCTATTAGCATTTGTATTTGGCTGGTTGGCCTTTCGTTCTAGAGTTACGGGGGTTTATCTGTCAATCATCACTCAAGCGTTGACCTATGCTTTGTTACTGGCTTTTTTCCGAAATGAAATGGGCTTTGGCGGTAATAATGGCTTGACTGATTTTAAAGAATTATTGGGTTTTAATATTCAGTCAGAGGCATTACGATCCGTATTGTTGATGATATCCGGTGTCACCCTGATTGCGGTTTTTATACTGTGTCGATGGTTGGTTAATACTAAATTAGGCAGGGTAGTAACAGCTATTCGCGATCAGGAATCACGGGTACGATTTTTAGGCTATCGTGTTGAAATGTTCAAGCTCTGGATCTTCGTGTTTTCAGCAATGATAGCTGGTATAGCAGGAGCACTTTACGTGCCTCAAGTCGGCATTATCAATCCGAGTGAGTTTTCACCCCTCAATTCACTTGAGATTGTTATTTGGGTCGCTATTGGTGGGCGCGGAACCTTATATGGTGCAATTATAGGGGCTGTACTGGTTAATTATAGCAAAACAGTATTGACCGGTTTAATGCCAGAAATTTGGCTGTTTACCTTAGGCGCTGTGTTTGTATTGGTTACGGTATTTTTACCTGATGGCCTGGTAGGTTTAATGCGTCGCCGTTTACAGGAGAGTCATTCATGAATACATTTGCTGAAAACCTGTTTGGAGAGGTGCCCAAAGTAAGCTCGGGCAGTCTGGTTGTCGAAGGTGAACTGGATACTCGTCATGGCCCCATATTATATTTAGAAGATGTGAGTGTCAGTTTTGATGGCTTTAAAGCACTTAATCATATGTCACTCTATATTGATGCCGGTGAATTGCGCTGTATGATTGGGCCTAATGGTGCCGGAAAGACTACGTTGATGGATGTGATTACCGGCAAGACCCGACCCGATACTGGGACCGTATTCTTTGGACAGACCATCGATTTATTGCAAATGGATGAACCCGCTATTGCACAGGCAGGTATTTGCCGAAAATTTCAAAAGCCTAGCGTATTTGATGCTTTAACAGTGTTTGAAAACCTGGAATTGGCATTAAAGGCCGACAAACGAACCTGGCAAACCCTGTTTTATCGACTCAATGGTGAGCAACGTGATCGTATCGATCAGATTATTGAAACGATTGGTTTAACCGCCTGTAATCATCAGCGCGCCGGTATCCTTTCGCATGGTCAAAAGCAATGGCTGGAAATTGGAATGTTATTAATGCAAGAGCCCAAAGTAATGCTAGTGGATGAACCGATTGCGGGGATGACTCATCAAGAGATTGAGCGGACCGCAGAGTTATTGTTATCGTTACAGGGACAGCGCTCCATCGTAGTAGTTGAGCATGACATGGAGTTTGTTCGATCCATTGCCAGTAAGGTCACTGTACTGCACGAAGGTTCGGTATTAACCGAAGGCACAATGGATGAAGTCCAAAACGATCCACGCGTCATTCAAGTGTATTTGGGGGGATAATGCTTAAAATTAATGGGTTACAGCAATATTACGGTGAAAGCCATACCTTGTGGGATTTGCAGCTTGATGTCCCGAAAGGCGCTTGTGTGTGTTTGATGGGGCGAAATGGTGTTGGTAAGACCACCTTATTAAAAGCTATTATGGGACTAGTGCCCATTAGAGAAGGAAAACTCGAGCTTGATGGTGAAACTTTGATAGGTGCAAAAGCAGAAAAGCGTGCTGAGCTCGGTATAGGTTATGTGCCCCAGGGTCGGGAGATATTTCCGTTATTGACAGTAGAAGAGAATCTTAAGACAGGGCTTAGGGCCGCTCGTCGGCACGGTATCAAAAAGATCCCCGATCATATCTATGAGATTTTCCCCGTCTTAAAACAGATGTTAAACCGGCGGGGAGGCGATTTATCCGGGGGGCAGCAACAACAGCTCGCCATTGGACGCGCTTTGGTATTAAATCCCCGGCTACTAATTCTGGATGAGCCTACTGAAGGCATACAACCCAATATAGTCAGCGAAATTGGTGATGTGATTATCCGGCTTAATCGTTCTTTGGGCAAACCGATTCAAATGCCTAAACCTAACCCGAATGATTTAGGTGAAGTGCATGAAGCGATATCAAAGATTAATCACGAGCTAGGTGTCACTGTGTTATTAGTTGAACAAAAGTTGCCTTTCGCCCGTAAAGTAGCTGATCGATTTTGTATCATGGATAGAGGGCGTAATGTTGCGATTGGTGACATGGATCAGCTTGCAGAGGATATGGTTAAGCGTTATTTGACGGTTTAAATGCAGAGAGCGCTGCGTGTGTCATCAAGTTGTGGTAAATTTTAGCGTCGCCACTAAAGTCTTTATGTGGAATTTTGCAAATAAAGAGGAATTGTTATGAAAATGAAATGCCTGATTGTATTAAGCTCGTTAATTTCACTGATGTCTTTACCTGTTTTTGCTCATACGGGTGTAAATGCAGATCACAGTAAGGTCAAGAACTTACTTTTACATTTAATGAGTTTCGATCATCTGGCAACGATCATAGGCTTAGGTCTTTGTGTATTTATGGGCGGTAAATTATTGTTGTCGTTGTTACCCCGTGTGATTAAAAGAAAATATTGATGATCTTAAGGTGTCGATGATCGGAATGGAAGTGTCGCAAGGATGGCAAGCCAGATTAGACCTTGAGTTTTCGCTAAGTCAGCAGAAAACAGTTATTTCCAAACGTCGTCATAGTGGACCGCTAACTATTCAACGGCCCTTTTATCCAGAAGGCGATGTTTGTCATCTGTATTTGTTACATCCACCGGGTGGCGTGGTTGCCGGTGATAGTTTGACGATTAATATTAATGCGACTGTCGGTAGCTCAGCATTAATTACGACACCCGCAGCCGGTAAGTTTTATCGGAGCCAAGGGGCTCTGGCGAAGCAAAAAGTAAGAATTAAAGTGGCTGCTGGTGCGACTTTGGAATGGTTGCCGCAAGAAACCATTATCTATGAAGGTGCTCAGGTTGTGTCTGAGTTACTTATTGAACTGGATGAAAAGGCAAGCTTTATCGGTTGGGAAGTCTTGGCTCTAGGTCGACCAGCGGCTAATGAAGGTTTTACCACCGGTGAGGTGACTTTAAGTTGGCAAATATATCGAGCGGATACGCTGTTTTATCAGGAGCGTATCAAACTGGATGCACGCGCTTTTGCCGCCCGTTGGGGTTTGAATGGACATTCTGCGTCGGGGACATTATTTGTGTATCCAGCGTCATCGGTGCAGTTACAAAAATTACAAGAACTTATCGGTGATCTACCGGGACGGGGCGTGACCTTAATTGATGATTTGTTGATTTGTAGGGCGCTTGATAATCGTGCAGATCGGCTCCGTGAGTTTTTTCAGCAAGTTTGGGTTTTATTGCGGCCAGATGTATTAAAGCGTAATGCATGCGAGCCACGTATTTGGGCAACCTAGCATGTTGTTAAACACTCGGTTATATCTACGGTCATGTTGGTTACGGCTATTGCTTAAAAGCCAACCTATACTACGTATTCTTGATGAGGTGTATTATTAAATTTGAAAAATGTTAAACTCAGAACGTTTTTTTAGTGACCCTTATTAATTTACAAGCCCATTAATATGAGACAAACCATGCAAATAACCGCCGAACTCGATAGTCAGCATGTTGAAAAACTGCATGTCCTGGAAAAGACGCTTAAAAAAAACACTTCTGAGTTAATAGCCTTTGCCATTGATAAAGTATTTACCGACAACTCTGCCAAAACAGAAGGATCTACTGCTTATCAGCTCATGCTGGATTCAGGTTTTATTGGCTGTGTAGAAATGGACGAAAATCTTTCAGAAAATTATAAAGCCAGTCTGGATTGGAGTCATAAACTGTGATTATTGCCGACACAGGTTTTTGGATTGCCTTGGCAGATAAAAAGGATAAACACCATGATCAGGCGAATGAGTTTGTCAAAACAAGCTCCGAAAAATTGATTACCACTTATCCTGTGATAACTGAAGTGTGTCATATCTCATTACAGCGACAAGGTATCAAAGCACAAATTAACTTTGTAAAAATGTATCAGTTGGGTGCGTTTGATGTATTTGAAATTCCCAAAGTGGACAAACAGCGCGTATTGTTTCTGATGCAACAATACGCTGATTTACCCATGGATTTTGCCGATGCGTCTTTAGTTTTATTAGCTGAATATTTAGGTCATGGCAGGATCTTAAGTACGGATAAACGTGATTTTCATACTTATCGTTGGAAAAACACCCAACCTTTTTCCAATTTATTATGCCCCTAACATTTCTAATATTTAGAGACTATTAATACAAGCCATGAAAATAACCGCCGAACTCGACAAAGAGAAATGAATAACAGACAGGATTAATTATGCATTTAACACCCCGTGAGAAAGATAAATTACTGATTTTTACCGCAGGACTATTGGCAGAACGGCGTAAAGCAAGAGGCTTAAAACTTAACTACCCCGAAGCCATCGCCTATATTTCAGCAGCGATTATGGAAGGCGCCAGAGACGGACGGACTGTCGCCGAGTTGATGGAGTTTGGCCGAACCTTATTAAGTCGCGGTGACGTGATGGAGGGTGTCTGTGAAATGCTGCCCGATGTACAGGTGGAAGCTACTTTTCCAGACGGTACCAAGCTGGTGACAGTTCATAACCCGATTGAATAAATTTAGAGAGTAATAGGAGCATAGCTATGATTCCTGGAGAAATTATTCCAGCCGAAGGCGATATTGAGCTTAACGCAGGTTGCGAAGTGATTACCTTGGTAGTTGCCAATCAGGGAGACAGACCGATACAGGTCGGTTCACATTATCATTTTTTTGAAACGAATCCCGCACTGGCTTTTGACAGGGATAATGCCCGGGGCTTTAGATTGGATATACCAGCGGGCACCGCCGTCCGTTTTGAACCCGGCCAACTCAGGGAAATTCATCTGGTGCCCTTTTCAGGGTTACGACGTGTATATGGGTTTCGTCAAGCCATCATGGGCGATTTAAAGGAGTCAGTATGAGTAGAATGAGTCGACAAGCCTATAGTGACATGTTTGGACCTACGACAGGTGATAAAGTCCGCTTGGGTGACAGTGGTTTGTTTTTACAGGTCGAAGCGGATCGCACGTTGTATGGCGAAGAAGTCAAGTTTGGTGGTGGCAAAGTGATTCGTGATGGCATGGGTCAAAGCCAGGTGGATTCCTCCAAAGCCATGGATTTGGTGATTACCAATGCCTTGATCGTGGATTATTGGGGCATTATCAAAGCCGATGTCGGGATTAAGAATGGCCGGATTGCCGCGATAGGTAAAGCCGGAAATCCTGATATCCAGAACGGCGTTGATATAATCATAGGCCCAGGCACCGAGATTCTAGCCGGTGAAGGACAGATTCTAACCGCAGGCGGAATTGATGCGCATATCCATTTTATTTGTCCCCAACAAATTGAAGAAGCGCTTGCGTCGGGTGTAACGACCATGATTGGTGGAGGTACCGGGCCAGCAACCGGAACTAATGCCACGACCTGTACACCGGGACCCTGGAATATTCAGCAGATGTTGCGGGCGCTGGATGGTTTTCCTATGAACTTTGGTTTGCTGGGTAAAGGTAATGCCAGTTTGCCGATTGCCTTGGAAGAACAAGTCCGAGCGGGTGCAATGGGTTTAAAATTGCACGAAGATTGGGGGACAACGCCTGCCGCTATTGATTGTTGTCTGTCAGTAGCCGATCGTTTTGATGTCCAGGTTGCCATTCATACTGATACGCTTAATGAGTCTGGATTTGTTGAAGATACGATAGCGGCCTTTAAAGATCGTACTATCCATACTTATCATACCGAAGGCGCGGGTGGTGGACATGCACCGGACATAATTAAAGCCTGTGGTCTGCCGAATGTTCTGCCATCATCTACTAACCCCACGCGACCTTATACCATTAATACGGTCGATGAGCATTTGGATATGCTGATGGTCTGTCATCATCTTGATCCCAGTATTCCTGAAGATGTGGCTTTTGCTGAATCCCGTATCCGTCGAGAAACCATCGCCGCAGAAGATATTCTGCATGACTTGGGCGCTTTTTCAATGATCTCATCTGATTCTCAAGCCATGGGGCGCGTCGGTGAAGTGATTATTCGTACCTGGCAAACCGCCCACAAAATGAAGTTGCAACGAGGCAGTCTGCAAGAAGATGCTTCGAGTAATGATAATTTCCGCATTAAACGCTATATTGCCAAGTACACCATCAATCCAGCGATTAGTCATGGTATCGCTCATGAAGTCGGTTCTATCGAGGTGGGAAAACTAGCCGATTTGGTGTTATGGAGTCCGGCGTTCTTTGCCGTAAAACCGACTCTGATTCTTAAAGGTGGGGTGATTGCATCGGCTGCGATGGGTGATCCCAATGCCTCTATTCCAACCCCTCAACCGGTGCATTATCGTCCGATGTTTGGGTCGTTTGGTCAAACATCAGCGACCTCTTCCATGATCTTTTTACCCCAAGTGGCGGTTGATGAGGGTGTAGCGAGTACTTTGGGTTTACGTAAACGGGTCGGTACGGTTAAAAATACCCGCACTATAGGTAAAAAGGATTTAATCCATAATCACTATCAACCCACTATTGAAGTTGATCCGCAAAACTATCAGGTGCGTGCTGATGGTCAATTACTTACCTGCGAACCGGCTGTCGT
>CAIPPE010000190.1 GCA_903866825.1 uncultured Methylococcaceae bacterium | reverse complement strand
GGTAAAAACCCCGTGAATCGATGTTAAATAAGCTTAATCCGTGATTATTTTCGTAACTTGAGTTAAAAATTGTACTTTGAACTTATACTGAAAAAAATAACGGATCATGCAAAGGTCTCTTAATAATATTTCAGCTAAAGTTCTTTTTTAAATTTTAAATACAGAAGAACCATGATAGCATTGATATCAACCGCCTTCTTGGAGATTAGTTATGCCCAGTCTAGTTGTAAGAAATCTTGATGAATCTATCGTTATTGCACTCAAAGAAAGAGCGGTGGCGCATCAACGATCAACAGAAGCAGAACATAGAGCAATTTTGGCAGAAGTCTTAAACAAACCCAAGCGTAAATCTTTTGCTGAAGCTTTATTAAGCATCCCTCAGGTAGGTAACGAAGCCGATTTTATGAGAATCAAAGACGACGCAACGACACCTAATGTATTTGATTGATACCAATATCATTAGTGAAATCAGGAAAGGCGACAAAGCTAATCAAGGTGTTCGTCAATTCTTTGATTCAGCCTGCCAAAACAATACGCCACTCTATATCTCATCAATCACCATCGGTGAATTACGGAGAGGCGTTGATTTAATTTATCATCGAGGCGATGCATTTCAAGGTAAGTTATTAGAGAACTGGTTAAACTTAATTATCGATGACTACCAAAATAATATTCTCAGTATCGATTATGAAATTGCCCTGCTTTGGGGAAGATTACGAGTTCCAGAACACCAACATGCCATTGATAAATTAATTGCCGCAACTGCATTAAATTACAGCCTTATTATTGTTACTCGAAACACTAAAGACTTTGAAAATACGGGGATTAATCTCTTAAATCCTTTTACTGATTAAATTTCAAAAGTTAAGGGAACCAGTCAAACTTCCACATACCCTACATTTGAGTGCTGCCCTAGCTTAATGGTCGTAAGTGATACACCTCGACGGCGAATCTCCAGGTAGTCGGCTGATGAAAAAGTGATTTCTGTCATTTTGAATTGAAGAGCAAGATAGGGTGTCAAAGTTGCTGACCTGTTACTGCCATTTTGATTATGGATGGTGTCTTTTGCAAGCAATTATCTCATTAAGTGCCAAACTGTGATGCCATTAAAAGTGAAAGCTTATGAATGATAACAAGTACTATCCAAATAATGCTTAGAAGTTTATAGTAACTATCAATCCCAAAAGATTAATGACGTAATAACCTATGACTCAACATCAAGCGATATTTTTGCCCGCAAATAGCCGAAAATTTAAAGACTTTGGATTTATGAAAGCCTACTTGTCTTTTAAGCCTGATTTAGCTGAAGAAAGACATTCATTTGGCTCATTAATTACCATCGATGATGCCATTTTAAAGCCCGGTGCAAAAGGCTTCGGACTCCATTCTCATAAAGATGTAGAAGTCGTTACATTCGTAGTGCAAGGCGAAGTTAAGCACATTGATCCAAAGAATGCCGCGCATACCGGAACCTTAACTGCCAAGGGAATTCAGGTCATCACGACTGGAACGGGGATTGAACACAACGAGGAGAATAACTCTACCGTTGATGAGCTGCACGCCTTACAAATCTGGTTTAAACCCAGAGAGCATGCAATCACACCCAGCTACGCCAAAAAAACTCTAATAGCTTCAGAGTATACCAATCAGCTCACTTGTATTCTGTCACCTAATGGTGAAAATGAAAGTCCTGTGGTTCAGCAAGATGCCTTTATTTATTACTGTCTGTCCAATACCAACAAAACCCTGAGTTATAAACCCCATGAAGAAAGTCGTAACATGTTTATTTATGTGATTGAAGGACAGATTATCGTCAATGATAAAACCCTAACGAAGGGTGACGGTTATGGACTACTTGAATGCAAAAACGTTGACCTGAATAGTCTACCTGACACAGAGTTACTGCTATTTGATATGGGCAAAAACTAGGGTCGCTACAGTGTAATAACAAATAAATAGGATCTGTTAAAATTTCACACGCGCTACATTTGAGGGCTTTCCTAGCTTTAAGGCCGAAGAAACCAACTGTTTTGCAAGCAGAGCACCCATGTGGTTATTATAAGGAACTTCACGTATACCGCGCGCTTTTCGCGAAAAGCCCCTGATAAAAGACATGACCCTCGCGCTATCGGCGAAAAGCGTGTCTTTGTTATTTTTGTCTATTCGATTGCTTAACACGAGGGCTGTAACAGAAATAGCAATGAACCCACCAGTATTCCTGGCCAGACACGATAACCGTAAAGCAGAATACCCGCCATAGCAATGCCCGAAGCGGGCCAAATAGCCGTTGCATAGCCGGGTGGAATCGCTAGAAAAACGCCTATTTTACTTGTGACAAAATAGGTAATGGCTAAGCCTGTCATTTGAAGCAGCCATGTAAAGAAATTAACCATCCAGGGGAATTGTTGAATATCTTGCTTTAATAAACTCAACTCCGAAACTTAGTTAATAAAACGGCCTTTTATGATGTTTCGAGGACGCTTACTGGAACAATCGAAATGATTGCTCCAGTAAGTTTTGATCTTACAAACTTGATTGGTTTATAACGTTGCTAATACGGCAGCAACTGTTTCACCCATCGCTGCAGGGGTTGGACTGATATGCACACCCAATTCTCTGAGTATCGCTACCTTCTCAGCAGCACCCTCACCGGCTGAAGAAATAATCGCACCCGCATGACCCATGCGACGACCTTCTGGCGCTGTTAAACCAGCTATATAAGCTACCACAGGTTTAGTCATATAATCACGCGCAAAGAAACCTGCTTCAACTTCTTGTGGCCCACCGATTTCACCGATCATCAACACTACTTTAGTTTCTGGATCATTCTCAAATTGTTCCAGAATATCGCGATGTGAACTACCGTTAATGGGGTCTCCACCGATACCGACTGAGCTTGAAATACCAATACCTAGACGCTTCATCTGGTCGGCGGCTTCATAGCCTAGCGTACCTGAACGACCGACGATACCGACATTACCTTGCTTATAAATATGGCCAGGCATAATACCCAGCATTGACCGGCCAGGACTGATCGTACCCGCGCAATTAGGGCCGGTTAATATCATACGTTCATTTTCAGGGAATCGACGCAGGAAGTTCTTTACTGTCATCATATCCTGAGTTGGAATTCCATCAGTAATGGCTACACAATATTTTATGCCGGCATCTGCCGCTTCCATAATTGAATCTGCAGCAAAAGCGGGGGGTACGAAGACAATACTGGCTTCAGCACCGACTTCATTCACTGCTTCTTTAACCGTGTTAAAAACAGGTAATCCCAAATGAGTTTGGCCGCCTTTACCCGGTGTAACGCCGCCCACGACTTTTGAACCGTAATTAATCATGTCCTGTGCATGAAAGCTACCGATTTTACCGGTAAATCCTTGCACAATAATACGGGTTGTTTCATTAATAAAAATTGCCATTTAAATCTCCCCAGCCGCTTCTTTTGCGACGACTTCATTGCGTGCCTGGACTGCTTTTTCTGCAGCTTCAGCCAAGGTGTCTGCGGTTATGATAGGTAAGCCACTTTCTTTGATAATACGCTGACCTTCTTCTACGTTAGTTCCCGATAAACGCACAATCAACGGCACTTTCATATCAATTTTTCTTACGGCTTGCACAACACCTTCAGCGATCCAGTCGCAACGGTTAATCCCTGCAAAAATATTAACCAACATGGCTTTTACGCCCTTATCGGCTAACACTAAACGAAACGCTTTTTCAGTCCGTTCTGCGGAAGCGCCACCGCCTACGTCTAAAAAGTTAGCGGGCTCACCACCGGCTAATTTGATCATATCCATGGTCGCCATTGCCAAGCCTGCGCCATTGATCATACAACCAATATCACCATCCAAACCCACATAGCTTAAGCCACGATCAGCTGCTGCCATTTCACGGGGATCTTCCTGGGTTTTATCACGCAATTCAGAAATTTTTAATTGCCTGAATAAGGCATTGTCATCAAAGCCCATCTTTGCATCCAGAGCGACCAATTGACCACTCCCTGTAACAACCAATGGGTTGATTTCTAACATGCTAACATCAAGAGCTCGTAAAGCCTGATAGCAACCTCTGATGGTTTTTACAGCATGACTCATTATTTCTGTGTCCAAACCTAACGCAAAAGCCATTTCACGTGCCTGATAATCTTGCAAGCCCACTGCAGGCTCTATATAAATTTTAGTAATCGCCTCTGGATTAGTAACCGCAAGTTCTTCTATATCCATACCGCCTTGCGCTGAACCGACCATCACGATGCGCTCCGAACTACGATCTACTAAAAAGCAAAAATACAACTCTTTAACGATATCAGTTCCGGCTTCAACATAGAGTCTTGAGCACACCTTGCCTGCTGGGCCAGTTTGATGCGTAACCAATCTTTTACCCAATAAAAAGCTAGCGGCTGCTTCAACTTCATCATGCGTTTTACAGATTTTAATACCACCCGCTTTACCCCGTGCGCCTGAATGAATTTGAGCCTTTACCGCCCAAACATGGCCACCGATTTCCCTTGCACGTTGAACCGCATCCTCTGAACTATAGGCCAAACCACCTTCAGCGATTTTTATTCCATAACCACTTAAAATATCTTTCGCTTGATACTCGTGAATATCCACAGCAACTCTCTTTATTTAAAATTATATTTGATGAAAGGAATAAGATTAAAGACCTCCTATCCAGGCCTTTAATCTTGAGTCCTACTATTTAGTTTTTGCAGCGATTGCTTCGGCTGCTTTTACTACATTATTTGCCATTTTTTCAGAAGCCGCATCAATAAGTCGACCATCCAGGGCGGCTGCACCTTTACCTTGAGCTGCGGCTTCTTGCAATGCGACTAAAATACGTTTTGCTTTTTCAACCTCAGCAACTGGAGGCGTAAAAACTTCATTAGCTAATTCAACCTGGGTAGGATGAATGGCCCATTTACCTTCGCATCCCAAAGCTGCGGCACGACGTGCTGCTAACTTATAGCCCTCTGGATCTTTAAAATCTCCAAATGGGCCGTCAATAGGGCGCAACCCAAATGCACGACAGGCAACGGTCATACGACTAATCGCTGCATGCCATTGGTCGCCCGGATAATCCGGATTTAAACCACCAATATTGGTCGTTCTTGCACGATTACTGGCTGCGTAATCTGCCACACCAAAATGTAAGGCTTCAAGGCGGCCTGAGGCCCCATTGCGGGCGATATCTTCGACATTTGCCATCCCTAAAGCAGTCTCAATTAAGGCCTCAATACCTATTTTATTTTTTAGACCCTGTTGCATCTCCAACTGGTTTAACATAGCCTCAACCATGTAAACATCAGCGTATACCCCAACCTTGGGAATCAAAATAGTTTCCAGTTTAGCGCCACACTGCTCAACCAGATCAACCACGTCCCGCACCATATACTGAGTATCTAACCCATTGATACGCACAGAAATAGTAATCCCATGACCTTTCCAGTCCAAGTCGTTAATCGCTTCAATAATGTTCTTTCTGGCGCGTAACTTGTCATCGGGTGCTACGGCATCTTCAAGGTCAAGAAAAATAAAGTCAGCACCACTCTTCAACGCCTTCTCAAACATCTCCGGACTCGACCCCGGAACCGCTAACTCACAACGCTGAACACGTTGAACTGACGCTGTATATAAAGTGTGGCTCATTTTTACATTCCTAATTGCATTGGTATAAAAGTATTGACGTTTATTGCTTCTTTAAAGCCTTAAATTGATTCGTCATAAACAAATAAATCGCCCATTCTACTTTCAGTGCAAGTAATGTCAATTTTTAACGCGTACTTTTTGACTTAAAGTTATAATCAAATGTTGCTGATTAATATTGCCTATGTCATTATTGCCAGTTTTTTGGGTATTTAACTTATATCCTGAAGTCCAGAATCTTTCATTCAACCCTTTAATTTAAGAGGCAACTCCATGGCTGGTCGTAACCACCTATATATTCCAGGCCCTACTAACGTTCCTAATGAAATTCTGAACGCGATGCACATTCCTATGGAAGATCATCGCTCACCTGTTTTTCCTAAGTTGCTGACACCTCTTTTACAAGACCTAAAGAAAATCTTCAGAACTGAAACAGGACAAGCCTTTGTTTTTCCTGCGACAGGGACTGCCGGTTGGGAAATTGCGTTAACCAACACCCTAAATCCCGGTGACAAAGTATTAATTTATCGCTTTGGTCAATTTAGCCATCTATGGGGCGAAATGGCCAGACGCTTAGGGCTTGATGTTGAGATTCATCAAGAAACCTGGGGCAAAGGAATTCCTCTTGACCGTTTGGAAGCGCGTTTAAAAGAAGATACTCAACACGAGATCAAAGCAGTTTTGGCGACTCACAACGAAACAGCAACCGGTGTTACCAGTGATATTGCCGGGGTTAGAAAAGCATTGGATGCAAGCAGTCACCCTGCATTGTTGTTTGTTGATGGTGTCAGCTCGATTGCCAGCCTTGATTTCCGTATGGACGAATGGGGTGTTGATGGCGCTATCAGCGGCTCTCAAAAAGGTTTTATGATGCCTGCTGGCGGTGCATTTTTAGCATTCAGTCAAAAAGCCTTAAAGGCAACAGAGACCTCTACTTTCCCACGTTGCTTCCTGGACTTAAAAGACCAAATTACCAGTAACAAAGACGGCTACACACCTTATACACCTGCCCTACCGATTTTATACGGCTTACGTAAGGCGCTGGATCTGTTGCTTGAAGAAGGCCTGGAAAATGTCTATGCCCGCCACTTCCGTTTAGCAGAAGGCACTCGTAAAGCTGTTGCAGCCTGGGGCTTAAAAATATGTGCTCACCCTGGCTTTGAATCTGACACCGTGACTGCCATTATGGTGCCTGAAGATAAAGATGCGCGTGATGTCATTAGCACCGCTTTCAAGAAATACAATATTTCTTTAGGGGGTGGACTTTCGGAACTCGCAGGTAAAGCTTTCCGTATCGGCCATGTTGGCGACATGAATGATGTCTCTATGCTAGGTGCGATTGCAGGTGTTGAGATGGCTTTACTAGACAACGGCTTTGACATAATACCCGGTAGTGGTGTCGCTGCAGCGATAGAATATTATCGAGCGACTGCCAAGTAAACTATAGATCTGGCGCAACTCACTATCCTTGAGTTGCGCCAGATTAAACAAATCATCTGGAGGATATTCAATGAGTAAACCCAAAGTCGTTGTTACCCGCAAATGGCCCAGTGAAGTCGAAGCACAATTAAAAGACCTTTACGACGTCCAACTCAACGAGTCTGATATTCCCATGTCATCAGACGAACTTAAACTCGCTTTACAATCAGCCGATGCAATATTGCCGACAGTCACAGATGTGCTGTCATCAGACATCTTGAATGTTGAAAACAAGCGAGCCAGAATTATCGGCAACTTTGGTGTGGGTTACAACCATATCGATATTAATACCGCTAAGTTACAAGGACTCGTCGTCACTAATACCCCTCACGTTTTAACTGATTGTACCGCCGACATTGCCATGCTGTTACTACTCATGTCTGCACGACGGGCATCAGAAGGGGAACGCCTGATCTTGCAAAAACAATGGATAGGTTGGAAACCCACTCAGCTCATTGGTCAAAAAGTAACGGGTAAAACCTTAGGCTTAATCGGCTTTGGTCGAATAGCTCAAGCCATGGCAAGAAAAGCCCACCACGGATTTGGCATGAGGATTATATTTTATTCTCCCTCCCAACCCGCTCAAGGCATCATGGATGAGTTGCAAGCAACTCGCTATGAAACAGTTGAAGATGTATTAACAGAAGCCAACTTTGTGTCTTTACATTGCCCAGGCGGAGAAGCAACCCGGCATTTAATTAATGAACAGCGTTTGAAACTAATGCGCCCATCGGCCCATTTAATTAATACCGCTCGCGGCGATGTCGTTGATAGTAAGGCTTTAATAAAAGCATTAAAAGAGGGATGGATTGCTGGAGCAGGTTTAGATGTCTTTGAAGGTGAGCCTAATATAGACCCTGGCTTTTTTGAACTGGATAACGTTTCTCTATTACCGCATTTAGGCAGCGCCACAGAAGAAACCCGTGTTGCCATGGGTAACAGAGTATTAGCTAATCTTGCGGCTTTCTTTGCCGGTGAAGAGCCCGGTGACCGAGTCGTTTAACATCATAACTCAACGTTTTAAAAGGCTAAAGATCAAGATAGTGATGTACCTTAACCTTTAGCCTTATGCGATTTCTTTTTTAGAATAAATGCTTTACCGCCTCTCTTTCTTCTTTTAACTCTGCTTCTGAAAGCTTCATTCTTTGTTTACTAAATTCATCGATCACTAACCCTTTTACAATACTCACCTTACCATCAACAACCGTAACCGGGAAAGAATAAATCAACCCCTTAGCGATGCCATAACTGCCGTCGGTCAGTATTCCCATACTGACCCAGTCACCTTCTTCGGTGCCTAATGCCCAATTTCTCATTTGATCAACAGCCGCATTTGCCGCAGAGGCTGCACTTGAGAGCCCTCTGGCTTTTAAAACAACTGCACCCCGCTCTTGAACAGTAGGAATAAACTCATTAATAAACCAGTTTTTTTCGACTAAGGACAATGCATCTTGCCCCTTCACTTTAGCATGGTTCAAATCCGGATATTGTGTAGTTGAATGATTACCCCAGATAGTGACGTTCTTAATGTCTGTCGTCAGAACGCCGCATTTTTCTGCTAACTGATTGATAGCTCGGTTATGATCGAGGCGGCTCATGGCAGAAAAATTTTCGGGTCCTAAGTCTGGTGCATTCTTCAATGCAATTAAGGCATTGGTATTGGCTGGATTACCGGTCACCAAGACTTTTACATCTCTTCTTGCAACTGCATTTAAAGCTCTTCCCTGAACTGCAAAAATTTCTGCATTCACTTCCAGCAAATCTTTACGTTCCATGCCTGCACTTCTTGGACGGGCTCCAACTAAAAAAGCATAATCAACATTTTTAAATGCCACCAAAGGATCATCGGTAACTTCAACTCTATGCAGTAATGGACTAGCACAGTCCTTTAGTTCCATTACAACCCCTTGAAGAGCATTCAACGCGGGTGTGATTTCTAATAAATGCAAAATAATGGGCTGATCAGGCCCCAATAATGCACCTGACGCTAAACGAAACAGCAAGGAATAGCTAATTTGTCCGGCAGCACCAGTGACTGCTATATGAATAGGTGTTTTCATTTAATTTCCTTTATTTGTACAAATTGTGATTTTACTCTTGAAAGAATAACGAGCCATTAGCGTAATCGTATCATTCCTAACACTGTAAAAACACTCATTAATGAAGCAGCTTAATCACGGCACAGTTTTTTTATCGGGTATAATAGTCATAAAATCATCACATTAACCTAAAAACACAGGTAAGTTAATGAAAAAACTACTATTCCAATTTGACACAGACACACACCCCTCCGTTTTCGATACCGTCGTTGGTTATGATGGTGGTGCAGATCATGTCATCGGATATGCAGACTTAACACCAGATAACATTTCTGGATTGGTTGATGGCGCTATTTTTACCCGAGCACCTAAGGATAAGAAAAATACGGCTATATTTGTCGGCGGAAGTAACATGGACGCCGGGCAAAAACTGTTTACAGCCGTACAAAAATGTTTTTTCCCTGGATTTCAGGTTTCAGTCATGCTTGACAGTAATGGTAGTAACACCACTGCAGCAGCCGCAGTAGCAAAGCTGGCATCCAGTGGCTCTCTAACCGGAAAAAAAGCGGTTGTCTTGGCAGGAACAGGCCCAGTTGGACAACGCGCCGCAGCAATGCTTGCTCAAGAAGGCGCGGAGGTTTCTATCACTGCACGCAAAATAGATCGGGCAATTACTGCTTGCAACAACATAAAATTGCGCTTCAATGTCGATATAACGCCTATTGAAGCCTTCGATAATAATGCAAGAGCTGAAGCTATTGAAGATGCGCATATTGTTTTAGCAACAGGGGCAACCGGTGTAGAATTACTTTCACTTGAACAATGGCAAAATAACAGTACGCTTGAGATGATTGCTGACGCAAATGCGACTCCACCTTTAGGCATAGGAGGAACCGATATGATGGATAAAGGCACAGTACGCCACGGCAAGATTATCTGGGGAGCCATTGGTTTCGGCGTTTTAAAACTCGCCTTACACCGTGCCTGTATTGCTAAATTGTTTGAGGATAACAAACAAGTACTCGACGCTGAAAATATTTTTGCTTTAGCTAAAGAAATGGCCTGATAACCACCTTTTTAGATGAACACATCGACCCATCAAAGTTGGCTGCAAGCTAAGGATCAGGCATTAAATCTATTTAATGCAGGTGTCATAGCAGCTGATCCATCTCATGCTGTTCTGCGTTGCCTATCGGTAGAAAATCAACGGATCAAACTCTTATTAAGCAGTGATGATCCATCCCGTTGTCGCTCAGAAAACTGGTCAAAAATTCATCTTATTGCTTTTGGCAAAGCCGCTTGTGCCATGATAAAAGCAGCACAAGATATAATTCCTGTGCACTTACGCTCAGATGTCTCAGTCGCGGTCACTAATGATGAAAATGTAACCGCTATTGAGGGTGTTGAAGTGATGAGTGCTTCTCACCCTCTTCCTGACAACCGAGGACTGAACGCTGCAAAAAAATGTGCTGAATATGCCTCGCTTGCACAAAAAAATGAACTCGTTCTAGCCTTGATCAGTGGCGGTGGATCAGCACTTATCCCCTATCCTGTAGACTCAATATCCTTACAAGACAAAATTACAGCAACTCACTTATTGCTTGCTAGCGGCGCCACTATTCAGCAAATTAATTGTGTACGCAAACATTTATCACAGCTCAAAGGCGGCGGTCTCGCCAGACTTGCAGCACCTGCAGACTTACACGCGCTTATCTTGTCAGATGTTTTGGATGATGATTCAAGTGCTATCGCCAGTGGACCTACGGTAGCTGATGCCACGACATTCGGCGATGCCATTAACATTATTAAAGCCTACTCACTGTGGGACAAGATTCCGCTATCGGTTCAAAAGCATTTAGAGCTCGGCCTGCACGGACAAGCACTGGAAACACCCAAACCAGGGGAACCTGTTTTTGCCAATACAACTCACACCTTGATAGGTAGTAATGCACTGAGTCTTAAGGCAGTTTTTAAAGCTGCACAAGCATTAGGTTATCACACTATAATTTATAATAAGCAATTGTGTGGAGAAGCGAAACAGGTAGCCGAAACGTGGGTACAGGATACTAAACAATGCCTCGAAAATGCTATCGATAAGCCATTGGCTCTATTAGCCGGTGGAGAAACCACAGTTACATTAACGGGTAATGGACGTGGTGGTCGTAATCAGGAAATGGCACTCGCCTTTGCTATAGCTGCCGAAAAATACGCGTTAGATAACGACTGGGTATTTCTTAGTGGCGGTACAGATGGTCGAGATGGCCCAACCGATGCTGCCGGCGGTATTACTGATTCAAATACGCTTAAACGCATTAGAAATGCCGGCCTAAACCCAATAGCCATGCTCAACAACAATGACTCCTATACTGCGTTGAAAAGCTCAAACGATTTGATAATGACGGGTGCCACGGGCACGAACGTCGCTGACCTACAAATTTTACTTATTTATCCCCATTCATTCTTACATATATAAATCCCCTCTTAATCAGGAGCCACCATGTTTAAAAAATCTATGTCTATAGCCGGTTTTGATGATGCACTCTTCCAGGCCATGGAAGAAGAGCGCCTTCGTCAAGAAGATCACATTGAACTGATCGCATCAGAAAACTACACCAGTCCACGCGTCATGGAAGCACAAGGCTCACAACTGACCAATAAATATGCAGAGGGTTATCCCGGCAAACGTTACTATGGTGGCTGTGAAGCGGTTGATAAAGTAGAGCAATTGGCAATCGACCGCGCTAAAGCCTTATTTGGCGCAGATTACGCTAACGTACAGGCGCACTCTGGCTCTCAGGCTAATATGGCGGTGTTTATGGCATTGATACAACCGGGAGATACTATTCTAGGTTTAAGTCTTGCCGATGGTGGTCATTTAACCCACGGCGCCAAACCTAATTTCTCGGGTAAAATTTATAAGGCGATTCAATACGGGTTAAACTCTGAAACCGGTGAAATTAATTATGAACAAGTCGAAGCCTTAGCACTTGAACATAAACCTAAATTAATCATTGCCGGTTTTTCTGCGTACTCACGCATTTGGGATTGGAAAAAATTTAGAGACATTGCTGATAAGGTAGGTGCTTATTTTGTTGTTGATATGGCGCACGTTGCTGGCTTAATTGCTGCTGGCTTATACCCTAATCCAGTGCCTTTTGCGGATGTCGTCACCAGCACCACTCACAAATCATTACGTGGCCCTCGCGGTGGTTTGATTCTTTGTAAAAGCAACCCGGACATTGAAAAGAAAATCGACTCATCCATTTTTCCGGGCATACAAGGTGGCCCGTCAATGCACATCATTGCCGCTAAGGCTGTCGCCTTCAAAGAAGCCATGGAGCCAGAGTTCCGAATTTACCAAGAACAAGTCATTAAAAATGCTAAAGCCATGGCCGAGGTTTTTATCAGTAGAGGCTTTGACGTCGTTTCAGGCGGTACTGATGACCATTTAATGCTGGTATCACTGATATCTAAAGGCATTACGGGTAAAGCAGCAGATGCTGCGCTCAACAAAGCACATATTACCGTTAACAAAAACGCCGTCCCTAATGACCCACAATCACCGTTTGTTACCAGTGGTATTCGTGTCGGCACGCCCGCGCCGACAACACGTGGCTTTAAAGAAGCAGAAGTCACTGAAATTGCCAGCCTGATGTGCGATGTCATGGAAAACATTGAAGACGAAACTGTTATCGCTGCGGTACGTGAAAAAGTCAGTGCGCTGTGTGCGAAATTCCCGGTTTATAGTTAAGATTAAAACCCAGTACCTTATAATTTATAGAGATGCCAAAGCGTCTCTATAATTTCGATTTACGCTTAACAAGTCTGAGATACGATTATTTAATCTCTAACTGAGGAACAATATGTCAGATATAGAAATTGCCCAACACGCTAAGATGCGTCCTATTATTGGTTTAGCCAAGGAACTGTATGGGATTGAAGCAGAACACTTAGATCCTATCGGTCATTACAAGGCTAAGATATCGCTGGAATACATCAATAGCTTAACCGACCAGCAAGATGGCAAACTGATTCTAGTCACGGCGATTAGCCCAACGCCAGCGGGCGAAGGCAAAACCACCACTACGGTGGGTTTAGGTGATGCCATGAATCGCTTAGGTAAAAAGACCATAATGTGCCTACGTGAACCCTCTTTGGGCCCCTGCTTTGGTGTTAAAGGTGGCGCAGCCGGTGGGGGTTATTCACAAGTCGTACCAATGGAAGATATCAATCTACATTTTACTGGTGACTTCCACGCCATTGGAGTAGCACATAATCTGTTGTCCGCTTTAATAGATAATCATATTAATCACGGTAATGCCTTAGACATAGACCCTAGACGCATTCAATGGAAACGGGTTGTTGACATGAATGACCGCGCGCTTCGCAACATCGTGGTGGGCATGGGTGGGGCGGCTAATGGTTATCTACGTGAAGACGGCTATGACATCGTAGTGGCTTCTGAAGTGATGGCGATTCTTTGCCTGGCAACGGGAAGAGAAGACCTTAAAAATCGTTTAGGACGTATCGTTATAGGCTATAAGTCTGACCGTATCACACCGGTTTATGCGCGTGACTTAAATGCGCAAGGTGCTATGGCCGCGCTATTAAAAGATGCCATTAAACCCAATCTGGTACAAACACTCGAAAATAACATAGCCATTATTCATGGTGGCCCCTTTGCAAATATTGCTCACGGCTGCAATACCGTCACTGCGACTAAAACAGCACTTAAATTAGCCGATTACGTGGTCACAGAAGCTGGCTTTGGTGCTGACCTGGGGGCAGAGAAATTTATTGATATTAAGTGCCGTATGTCAGGCTTAAAACCTTCAGCCGTGGTTTTAGTCGCTACAGTGCGAGCTCTTAAATTTCATGGCGGCATAGCAAAAGAAGATTTAAACATTGAAAATCTAGCCGCACTTGAACAAGGCTTTAGTAATCTTGAACGCCACTATCAAAACATCACCCAGCATTATGGCCTGCCTTGTGTGGTGTGTATCAACCATTTCACTTTTGATAGCGAAGCAGAAATTAATCTGCTCCAACAAAAATGTGCAGACTTAGGCGCAAGCTGTGTCGTTTCAAAACACTGGGCAGAAGGCGGTGCGGGCGCTGAAGCACTCGCTAACGCAGTAACAGAGGTTGTCGATAATCGGGAACCGGCCTTTACTTACGTTTATGAAGAAGATCTAAGTTTGTGGGAAAAGATTGAAACTATCGCAACCAAGTTATACGGTGCGAAAAAAATCAGTGCGAGTGCCAAGGTAAAAAATCAACTCGCTGAATGGGAAGCTGATTATGGTAAATTCCCTATCTGTATCGCTAAAACACAAATGTCCTTCTCGACTAATCCGAATACTAAAGGTGCGCCATCTGGGCATACTGTAGAAATTAGAGAAGTCAAACTCGCCAATGGGGCCGGCTTTATTGTGGCCATTGCGGGTGACATTATGACTATGCCCGGCTTACCTAAAGTACCGGCAGCTGAAAGAATCGATATTGATAATGACGGAAAAATAACCGGCCTGTTTTAGAACTTTACTTCTGTAGACTGCTCTAAGCCGTTAACTTGAAACCCTTTCATTAACTTATTTTAAATTCAGTCTATGAAGTCGCCTTTGCTATCTGTTGAAAATCTTAGCGTCACCTTTAATCATCAACAAAAGGTGGTTGATGATCTGAGTTTTTTTATCTATCCGGGTGAAACTTTTGCTTTAGTCGGCGAATCAGGTTCTGGCAAATCGATTACTGCATTATCAGTACTCCGCTTACTTCCGAATAATGCGAAAATCAACGCTGAGGCGATCAGTCTGCAAGGTGATAACTTGTTAAAGCGGACAGAGTTTGAGCTTTGTAAAATACGTGGTAGACGTATTGGCTTAATCTTTCAAGACCCGATGTCATCACTCAATCCAGTGATGACTATTGGCAGTCAAATAGAAGAAGTCCTCGACATTCATTTTTCCTTATCAAAAGCAGCGTCTAAAGCACGGGTACTTGAACTCTTACAACAAGTTGAAATACCTAATCCAGAGAAAAGGCTTAAAGATTATCCTCATCAACTCTCTGGCGGGCAAAGACAGAGAGTGATGATTGCGATAGCTTTAGCGGGAGAGCCTGAATTATTAATTGCCGATGAACCGACCACCTCATTAGACGTAACTATTCAGGCGCAAATATTAGCCTTACTTAAGAATATACAACAACAAACAGGGATGGCTTTATGGTTAATCAGTCATGATTTAGCCTTGGTTTCGACGATTGCAGACCGTGTCGCTGTGATGCAAAAAGGTAAGATGGTCGAAACGGGTTTACCCCAAAGTGTTTTTAATAATCCCCAACATCCCTATACACGTAAACTCATTGAAGCACTACCGTCTATAAACAGTTGCCTGAATCATTCTTATCAAGAAAAACTTCCCTTACTACTAGTCAAATAAGGGGACATAATAATTTTCATATTATAAGAGAGGAATTAAAGGAATTTATATTGGTTGATAGGGTAAGAAGCACTAATCCATCAGTAAGTATGAGGGGTAG
>CAIPPE010000189.1 GCA_903866825.1 uncultured Methylococcaceae bacterium | reverse complement strand
GCAAGCTAGAAGGTAAGCTCGAAGGTAAGCTAGAAGGTAAATTAGAAGGTAAACTAGAAGGTAAGCTAGAAGGTAAGCTAGAAGGTAAACAGGAAGGTGAAATGCTGGCTTTGCAAAGATTATTGTCTAAACACTTTGGTGCCATACCTTCCGAAATCACACGTTTAATTTGTAATGCCCCAGTAGAGACGATTGAGCGTTGGTTTGATTTGGCTATTGATGCCCAACAATTATCAGACATATTTAAAGACGAATTATGAACCGATAGAACCGATAGGGTCAGACCCTGGGGGGGTGATGGGTCTAACTAATGGCCCCCATGTTGCCAAATTAATTCCTGTCGTGACCTTCCAATCCGCTTAGAGGGTGAAGTAAAGCAGCTTTAGCTGTTGTACAGTTGTAAAAATTCTGTGACATTAAAAATAAGTCATTTGACCTGCCTATTTGAGTGAAATGACTCATTTTTTAGCCGGGCATTCAGCCTGGTTTAGTTTCAGGACTGGTAAGCTCGCGTACTATGCCTTTGCCGCCATTAATGGCATAAATTCTGCATTTATATTTTTTCCTATCGGTATCTCACGATTATCCGCAGGCGTTAACTTATAAAAAAACCTTTTTTGGGATAAAAACAAAATGAAAATTTCTACCATAAAACAGATCAGTCATCAGGCTGGTTTGACTTTAATCGAGTTGACCGTTGTGCTTCTGGTGTTGGTCGGCCTTGCTGGTTTAACCGTGCCTTATATCTCAGGCTTCATGGCCAACACTTCTTCAGCTACCGGTGCGTTTACCGTTTCCGACCTAAACAACTCTCTGCAGCTATACCAAAATCAGACCAATGCTTTACCCAACAACCTTGATCTGCTGGCGCTTGCATCAGGCTCTCCGAGTTCAGCTGTAGACACAACTATAGACAGTTATGTGATGATGTACCCCGGTTCGCAGCCGATGAATTGGACGACTGCATCTACCAACCTTACCACAAACACAAACATCAGCAACTCATTGATAAAGGCAGGGATAACCTCCGTGGTGCAATCGCCCAATACAGGAGTTGTGTATACAGCGAATGGTGATGGAACGTATACCGCCACTCAGGGTGTGGGTGGTCCTACGGTCGATGTAACGTTTAACCCTGCCTGGTCCAATTCTACTAATCAGGTTGCAGTTTCATCAGTTACAAATTGGGTCACTAGCTGGGATGGTATGTTCACCGACTATTGTGCCGGCCCCAACGTTATCGTTAACTGCGGAATGACTTCTGGAACCTACACTCAGACAGGTGGTGGCATGATGGCGAACCTGAATAATTCACAGGGTTACACAATAGCGAACATACTGGGATACACTGTGCCAACCGGTCATCAAATCATTGTATTGGGCGTTGGACAGAGCAATTCGGCGATAGGCAAAACGATTGCATCGTCTCCGGTAGTTTTTGCGATCAATGGAGGTGCAGGTGGGACATCTCTGCCGCAATTAGTCTATAGCCGTTACTTTGCCGCTATTGACGTGGATGCCGCCAATGGTACATCGGCGGCAAAAATGATAGGTATTATCTATGGCGATGGCTCAATGCAGCTTGAAGGCATCAGCACCACTATCACTAATTACTATAAAGGCTCGGTCGCAACGCAGAATATGTTGTAATGTAATGCTTTCCCATTAAAAAGGCGCGGCCCGGATAAAATCACCGGACCGCGCCTTTTTTTCAAGCAAAGACGCCTACCTAGGCGGCTGTTCGCAGTTCATCAGATCGAGAAGATTTATAAAGTTTGCGCTCGATTTGGTAAAGACGATTTATGAATCAATGGATACGGATTATCTAGGATCTGCACCGACATTCCTCGATGTTGTTTTACATTATCTTGACTACTGACTGCCCACCTTTAATCTCCAAAATGATTATTTTTTAAATCACATAAACGGTAGAAAGCAAGTAGCCCTTAATGAGGCATAGTGGAATCGGGGAAGTTAAATCCACTGAGTCTTTCGGGTCATAGTGGAGTAAAAACAACTTACCATTAGTGTAATGGTAATGGTATTGGGATGCCATCCCTGAGGGTTCGGTGGGGCTATTAAGTTTACTCGATGGTTATTTACAGAAACTTAATGGCTACGATGACTATGCCGCCCACTGTCAGTGTAGACGCGAATGACCAAATCATAAGATTATCCACTTGCTCAAAGCGCTTGTCCATGTCTTCGCGGAGCGCCCGCATCTCACTACGTAAATCAGCATTTGATCAGATCAAATGCTTAGGTAGCTCGCTAATCTGCGCCATCACTTTGGGTGCTTGAGTTTCTAACCAGTCATCAAAAAACTTATCATCAAACACCATTAGTGCCTTTTATTTACAGGTAAATTCGATCTTGTTTATAACACCAATAAATAGGATTTATTAATCTGATAAAGTACATATCAGGATGACATCTATGGCAGCATGAGATTGATGATCGAATGTGAATTCGATGACAGTAGAGAAAGCTGCGAGTAAGAAAGATATTGGCAGAGAGGCTTAAACAAGAATGGGGCAACCTCCTTGTTGCCCCGGTGGGATAGCCTAAGAGACACTTAGGCCGAGTAAGTCAGACTAGACTATATTAGCTTTTGTAGTATCCAGAGATGCTGCTAAACAATGATTCCCATTTATCGCCAATATCTGGAGCATGTACGATACCTACGATTTTTGCTGGTGCATTTTGTCCAGAAGTATCGACATCAACAGCAGCCAAGAAGCGGCTATAAGTATAAGTAGGTTGTAATGAACCTTTGTCACCAAAATGCACAGGCACAGAAGACAATGTTTTGCCAATTGCAGCATTTGATTGGCCTACACCTAATACAATCAATACATGATTGGTTGGAACCTTATAACCTAACACGCCAGAAATACTTGTGTTTTGACCGCCCGCATAATTAGCAGTTGTGTAATCTTTACCGCCAGCAGTATCACTAACAAAATTTGTAGTTGCAGTAATTGCCGCCGCTGTAATTTCTGGATCGAATGTAGCGCTTCCACCTGATGAAAAACCATACGTACCATCTGAATTAGCATATGAGAAATTCGTTGCAGATAATGCTGTAGCTGTAGTGAAATTAGCAGCATTAAGCGAACCAAGAATAGCTGCGCTTCCGGTTACTGTACCAAAGTTAACTGGTGTAATGGTAGCAAGTGTCGTAGCTGAAGTCTGTGTATTTACGAAGTTATTATCTAGATAGTTTGGAATAATGCCCGCAGAAGTTGCGCTACTAGTCAAAACGTTCAAACCATTAGGTAAGCCGTTATTGGTAACCGCATACAACTGTAATGAGTTAAATAAACTAGCACCACTGTCCGCAGAAGTAGCATTGTGTGTTTTGCCAACAAATCCTGAGATATAAGGAATTGTTAAACCTGCCAAACCTACTAGAACTAACAAGACCACTGTTAATTCGATTAAGGTCATACCAGCCTGTTGCTTTATTGCTTTTAAGTTATAATTTTTCACGATGGGTTTTCTCCATATCGCTTTATGTAAAGTTAAGGTTAATACTAACGCAGTCATTATCTGTCGGTGTACGAGACCTTCAGATAACAAAAGGGCGGCGGGGGAAAACCCATCTCCTCTCGTTCGTGTGCTCCTGCACAATGGCTTCCTTAGCGTTTCTTCCTTGAAGCAAACAACGTTGCTAGCGAAAACATAGTTAGCAAAGCCTGTGCCAACTTTTAAAAAAGCCTGTTATATCGGGATTTGTTAAATTTAACCCCTGCTTTAGCCCATTTAAAAACTAGGTCATTTCCCGACTTTTGTTTCATATGCCGTATTTTTAAACAACGGGCTTGATAAATGGCTGTTTAACAATAAAGTTTAAGGGGTAGATTTCCAGCAAAAAATAAGCCATTTGCCCTACTCGAACCTCAGAAGAGGTCCGCATCAACATTAAGCCCCCATTTTTTAATCCGGTAATACAGTGCATGTCGGGTCAAGCCCAATAAATCTGCCGCCTGACTTACATTGCCATCGGCTGCTGTCAGGGCTTGTTGCAGCAAGGACTGCTCTAAGCGATACCAGTCCAGACCCTCTTCAGGCAGTTCAAAATAAAGAATCTTGCAGCGAGCACCGGTCTTACGGTAATGCGCCGGCAGATCATGGACACCTATCAAGCGTCTAAACTTGGAAATCGTCAGGAATTCACACAAATTCCGCAGCTCCCGAATATTGCCGGGCCAGGCATATTTTTCAAGCACTTCTATGGCCTCCGGCTTTATAATCGTCGTTCGCAGGCTATATTTAGCCGCAAATTGGCGTAGATAATAACCCAACAACAAGCTAATATCTTCAGTACGCTCCCGTAAAGGCGGCATATCGACCACAAATACACTTAAGCGATAATATAAATCAGCCCTAAACCGCCCCTGCTCAATGATCTCAGGCATAACCGCATTGGTTGCCGCGATAATGCGAACATCAGCGGTACAGGTATTAGCGGCACCTACCGGTAAATATTCACGATTCTGAACAAAGCGCAGTAATTTTGCTTGCAGCGCCAAGGACAGCGAATTGATTTCATCCAGAAATAATGTCCCCCCATCAGCGGCTGCAATTATCCCTGGGGTATCTTCATCGGCATTGGTAAACGCCCCCTTCATATAACCGAATAGGGTAGGTTCCAAGAGTTCCGGTGACAATGCTGCGCAATTTAAGGTAACAAAGACGGCTTTGGCACGACGACTTTTTTGTTGCAGAGCAATGGCAATCAATTCTTTACCGGTGCCGGTTTCTCCCGAAATAAGCACATTAGCCTCGGTATGGGCAATTTTTTTTACTTCACGCAGTAACGCTTTAAGCGCTGGGGCTTTGCCCAGGATTTTTCTTGCTTTGACCATTAAAATTGTTCAATGAAGGTGATTCCCTGACGGGCTCGTCTTGCCGTATTTACTGGCGGCATTGGGATTTAAAGTTCTTAATAATATTAAGCGATTATCATGCCAAGCAGCTTATAAGCTTGATGAGCGCTGGATTATCGGGGGCAAAACGAAAAGTTAAGGCTTAAGCAGTCCCCGTTGTTTTTAAGAAAAACAGGTCATATCACGCAAGAGTGTGTCATTTGACCTATTTTTTCCTGGACGATAACAGAGGTCAAAGGGCGAATAGTCCATAACTATTAGCTTGGCTTGTTTTTTGCTAATTGAGTTAGTTAAGACGCAATAATACCCCCCCACTTTGTCTATTGGAGTAAAACAGCTTTAGCTGTTTTTTAAATGGCAATAGCTGAAGCTATTGCACTCCTGTTTTTTTCATCGTGCGCTTTACTTAACCAGTTTATTTATTGCGAGTTACCTTACTTAATCTTTTTAAATGAATACTGTGATTTTATTGATGAAAACAGCACTGTTTATAATGCCCGATCGGGGGTTATTTCACTCTTATATTAGGCGCCATAAGAAAACAGGCTTTAAGTCTGTTCAGTTTAAGTCTATGAGCGGCGTTACGCTGATTGAACTGACCGTGGTGTTATTTATATTAGTGGCTTTGGCAGGTGTGACTATCCCGATGTTTACAGGAACCGCGAGATATACAGAATGTGTGGCAACTGATGCGACGCTGGCGAATATTAGGGATGCGATTATGGGCGGTGGAGGGCAGGGGGGGTATCGGAGTGATATGGGAGTGATGCCGGTGGATGTTGTTGCTACGCCCAGTCCATCAAGCCTTAATAATCTGTTTAATAATCCGCTGTATGGTAATGGCATTATTAATTCAACGACTAACAACCCATCGTTTAATACATCCACATCAATACTAACCAGCGCAACCACACAAACGTTTAATGCTGTAACGCAACGTGGTTGGCGTGGTCCGTATCTTACAGGTGGAATAACCTGCGCTGCAATTGTCGGTAAATTGAATAATTTACCAACGGGTAGCACTTTGCCGCCTATTGATACTAAAGGAGTTTGCGGCTTTTCAAATCCGACCCCACCTACACTCATAACGTCCAATTCGAATACCGTTTCATTGGATAGCTATCCAGTTGTAGCAACCAATACTGATGGTAGCACGACGTTTCTTCTACAAGGTTCCCCAATTGTTTTGATGGAAGACTATAACAATAAATTCTTCTTGGTGTCGGGTGGAGCTATCAATGGGATTGAGTTAACACCAGACATATCTGGTTCTAATATTGGGCTTGTGCCTGTAAGCACGTTGACATCCAGAAATAGTGACGACCGCGTACTTTACTTAGATGCTGTAGACCCAGGCAGCAACCAACCCTGTTCAAAATAAATAGTATGAATTTAAGTCGTATGAGAAATAAAGGCTTTACGCTAATAGAATTAATGATGGGCCTAACGATTATGGCAGTGGTCGGCACTGTTATGCTTAAATCTATGTCAGGCCTGCAAGATCAGTCTCGTTATAATCAAACTGTTGAACGGGTTAATCAAATCAAACAGGCGATTGTTAATGTTCAAACGATTAATGGTGTCCCAGTGGTAACTGGGTTTGTAGCCGATATGGGGAGATTGCCTTACTGTCTAGAAGAATTACTGGATGGTACTTGCCCAGCTAACACAAAATGGCTAACTGATATAGCTGGCAGTGTCATTGGTAATTGCATAACCAGTGGTACATCTTCGCAAATCACCTATAGTAATTGCACATCACCAACACCAGCAGGCAAATGGTCTCCACAACCACTATCACCGCAGCCTATACTAACAACATCCACAATTAGTCTTAACACTGGCTGGAACGGCCCTTATATACAAACATCGAATGACCCAACTACAAATTATGCCTTTTCAGATGGCTGGGGTGATTCAACCATTAACCCCCCCGCATCCACCGCTCCCATTAACTTTACAAATAATGGAACCAATTACTCTATTACTAAAGGCAATGCAAATAACTACGGCTGGGTTTATCAGCCAGACCTTACTTCTGGTCAACTCATATTACAAAGCTTTGGCTCTGACGGTGCAGTAGGCACCTCAACTAATACAGATTCCTTTCAAAATGACTATCCTAGCCAAAGCGCCCAACCAGTCATTAACGCACAAAATACACCCTATATTATCAATCCTAGCATTACTGTTAACTTAAAAGCAGCAGATGTCGGTTATATTTTAGAACCTGCATCAACATCATCAAACTATCAAGGTATTTGCGATATTACCGGTTCGACATTTGATCCTTCCTCAGGAAAATGTGTTGTTTCTACTGATATGTGCGCCATCTTGAATAATCAAAAATCTGCTACCACGGGTGATACAAGTGCATTAGCTAGCGATACTTCAGGAGGTTGGACTGGACCTAATTGTCATTTAGCACCAACAAGTAATTTGTGTACTCAGTTAAATGGCACTTGGAGTCAACTTACAGTTGGGGCGCCTTATACTTGTACTTTACCATTGATTTCCTCTTCACCACTGTCTCAAGCATTATGTACTGCTGGCGGAATGCAATGGGATTACACCGCTACTCCACACTCTTGTCATTTACCTCCAACATTCGACCAAGATCTTTGTGCACTCTGGAGCCTTAATTATCAAACTGGACAAGGATGTCAGTTACCTGCCCTCGCTACCGCATACACTAGAGCGAACTGCCCAGGAACCTTAAATATTCCCGCCGTTGGTAATTGTACTATGGGGCCTTTTAGCACCAGCCCCGTTACCCAATTAGCAGCAGTTGCAGGACTCTCTAATGTAACAACAACCACCCCATCATGCTCAACAAGTTTAGCAGGTGTTACCAGTTGTGCTTTTACCTTTCCAATATCATCCCCCTCACAATATTTATGTAGTGGCAAAACTTGGTCTACTGGTAATGCCTATTGTAGTGTTACTGGGGCATCGCCTACTGCAGGAATTGGAACCGCATCCCCGCCGCTACAATCTTTTTGTAGCTACGGAGGCGGCACATGGAATGCAACTTCAAACACTTGCTTTATGCCAAGTATGGATTTTATTACCTGTAACAAAGTGGGTGGCAATACAAGTAGTGGCGCAGGCACCTGTACTCTAACTGCCGGTTCCACCTCCCTAGATGATACCTGTTCTGCGTTAAACGGCACACCGACTACTTTAGGTAACGGTACAACCGATGCGTGCACACTCTCAACAGCCAGTACTAGTACTATAGATGTCGGAAATATTTGCAATGCATTTAGCGGTGCTGAGTCAGGTAGCGGATATCCCTGGAATACAAACTCATCCCCCTATCAATGTACTTTTTCTGCGCCCTATACCAGTTATTTAAATACTTTATGTGGCACCTACCTTCCAGCCACCAGCTCTGCCTGCAAGGCCGCCGATAATATTTGTCTTAACGTTTTCTATCGTTATGCATCTACAACAGGTGTGGACATTGCTGTTGCCAGTTGGCCTGGCACGACTGCACATAATAATTTACAACAAACAGTGCTATTTACAGGCACGCCCTATACTTACAATTTGACTGAATCCACAATCACCCCATCACTAATATCTTCACCACCACCAATTCCAGCCGGTCAAAACGCAATTAGCATTACATCAGATTCTAACGGTGATGGGTGTAGATCCAGTGCATGGAATAACCCAACTTACCCCGCTGGCCATGCCGCCCCTATTCCACAAATCTTTATACCCGGCGTCCCGTTAGTCTTTAACTGGTAAGCCGCACTCACTTATTCAAACCCTAACCTAAATTAACCCAGTGGGCACACATGATGCCCACTCTATCCCCAACCCCGAACAATAACCCTATGTATAACGAAACCACCCCCCTGTTAAACGCAGCCAATGAAGTGATTCTTGGTAAATCCCATAAAATCAAGCTAGCCTTATGTTGTCTGTTAGCCCGTGGGCATTTATTGATTGAAGATGTACCCGGCGTAGGTAAAACCACCCTGTCTCATACGCTTGCTAAACTGCTCGGCCTGCAATATCAACGCATCCAGTTTACCAGTGACATTTTGCCCTCTGACATACTGGGCGCGTCTATCTTTGATCCTAAAAACCTGTCCTTTACCTTTCATCCCGGCCCCCTGTTTAATCAACTGGTTCTGGCGGATGAAATCAACCGCGCCACTCCCAAAGCGCAAAGTGCTTTGTTAGAAGCCATGGAAGAACACACCATCACTTTAGAAGGCAAAACCTACGCTCTGCCTGAACCTTTTTTTGTGATTGCCACCCAAAACCCGTCTCATCAAATCGGCACTTTTCCGCTACCCGAATCCCAGCTAGACCGGTTTTTAATGCGTATCGAACTCGGCTACCCGCATCATGAAGCCGAACGTTTATTACTCAAGGGCCAAAGTCGGCACAGCCTGATTGCCAACCTGCCTGTGCAATTACCCCCAGAATTATTACTTCAGATGCAAACACAAGTTGCGCAGGTATTTGTCTCCGAGCCGGTACTGGATTATTGTCAGGCTATTTTAGACTTTACCCGAACTTCACCGGATTACCCTTATGGTTTGTCACCCAGAGCGGGCCTGGCGCTGTTGAATGCCGCCAAAGCCTGGGCGTTTCTGGAGCAACGCGATACGGTGATTCCCGAAGATATTAAAGCCGTTCTGGCGGCTGTTGCCGGGCATCGCTTAAGAGCGGGTAATCACGATTCGTTTGCGATTGTGGCGCCTATTCTTGCGCAAGTGGCTATTCCATGAGCGCAGCCTCGACGCATTCCCCCGTCACCTTAACGCAAAAACGCCTGTTTATTGCCCCGACTCAACGCGGCTTTAACTTTGTGATGATGACGGTTTTGTTGTTGCTGATTGCCTTTATCTACAACAATAATCTGGTGTATTTACTGGCATTTCTGCTCTTGAGTGTGTTTTCTGTCACCCTGTTACACACGTATAAAGCACTGGCTGGACTGACCGTACAAGCCGGTCAGAATACACCCGTATATGCCGGAGAAAACGCCGGCTTTGTGATTCATCTCGGCAATCCGTCCCCGCTAGAAAGACCGAGTGTCGCTGTTACGCTTGCGGATACCGAAACCATCGCTTTAACGCCGCAAGGTAAAGCCAGTATTACCTTAACAGTACCGACTCAGAAAAGAGGCTGGTTAACAGCCGATAAAGTCACCGTATCCAGTACTTATCCCTTGGGGTTTTTTAAAGTCTGGTCGGATTTGACGCTGGACCTGACGACTTTGGTGTACCCCAAGCCGAGCGCTATCAGCCTGCCGTTACCGAGTACGGCCAGTGCGGCGTCTAATTTAACCCGCTTAGAAAAAGGCGCTGATGATTTTTATGGTTTAAGCACCTATCAGCCGGGCGATTCCTTAAAGCAGATTCACTGGAAGGCCTTTGCAAAAAGTCAGGGCTTATTCAGCAAGCACTACGGCAACGCAGAAGCCACCGAACTGTGGCTAGACTATGCCCAAACGTCAGGGCACAGTACCGAAGAACGCTTAAGCCAGTTATGCCGCTGGCTGCTGGAAGCCGAACAAGCCCATTTAGTGTATGGCTTTGCATTGCCCGGCTTACAACTTGGCCCGGCACAGGGTTTCCATCACTCCCGACGCTGTCTTGAAGCCTTAGCACTCTTTTAATCACGATGATTCTTTCTCAGCACAAAATCAGTTTAGTGTTTTTACTGGTCGCTATCGGTTTGATAGCCTTGCCGCATTGCGCTCATTTGCCCGCCGTGATCATGGGCTTTTTTTATGTCTTGTTAAGCTGGCGTTTTATCGGCATCTGGAAACCGGCTTATCTACCCAAACAGATCCTGGTGTTTGTGCTGATGCTAACCGGTATTGGCTTGCTAGCTACCCAATATCAGGGGGTGGTGGGACGTGAGGCCGGGACCAAGTTATTTATTGTCGCTTTAGGGCTTAAGCTGTTAGAGCTTAAATCTGCCCGTGATATTTATCTGATCATTTATCTGGCGTTTATCGTAGCGGCGACGCAGTTTCTGTTTCAGCAAGGCCCAATCATGGCGGGTTATACCCTGTTTGTCAGTAGCGTGTTATTAGCCACGCTGATTGCCCTGAACAGTCAGCAGGCCACCTTAAAGAAAGCCTTAAAAACGGCGAGTACGCTTTTGCTGCAAGCCTTGCCCATGACAGTGATTCTGTTTGTGTTTTTCCCGCGCTTTGAAGCGCCGAAGTGGAAACTCTTTGAGGATAAAGAGCAGGTAAAATCCGGCCTGACCGATAGCATGGAGCCGGGTTCTATCAGTGAGCTGGGCATGTCGGCGGAACTGGTGTTCAGGGTTAAGTTTATCGGCCCCTTACCGCCACCCGAACAGCGTTATTGGCGCGGCCCGGTGTTTACGTTTACCGATGGTAAAACCTGGACGGCTTCTCACGATCTGCGCTTTGGTCGCTATCTGGATGACCCAACCTTTAACGGAGATGGGTATCAGTACACGTTGCTCATGGAACCTCAACAGAAGCCGTGGGTGTTTGCGCTGGATTTGCCGAGTGAGTTTCCGGTGCCTTTGCGTTTGAGTCCTTACTATCAGTTAATCACCACTGAAAATCCGGGTAAACGTGCGGAATATAAGCTTACCTCTAACCCTGAATACAATACCGGCTTTTTAACTAAAACCGAGTTTAAAGACAGTACGCAATTGCCCGGTCCACCGTCTGATAAGATCAATCAATTGGTGACGCAATTACAGGCCGGTGATGACCATCCTGAGCATTTTATCCAGCAGTTGCTTAATCATTTTAGAACCGAACATTTTAGTTACACCTTGACACCTCCGTTAATGGAAGACAGGCCGATTGAGCGGTTTTTGTTTGAAACCCATTATGGGTTTTGTAGCCATTATGCGGCGGCTTTTGTGTATTTAATGCGGGTGGCACATATCCCGGCGCGAGTGGTAACAGGTTATCAGGGCGGTGAACTGAATAAGGTCGGGGGCTTTTTAGAAGTCAGGCAGGCCGATGCCCATGCCTGGGCAGAGGTATGGCTGGATCAACGCGGCTGGGTTCGGGTTGATCCAACGGCTGCGATTGCGCCTGAGCGGGTTGAACAGCCGATTAATGTTGAGCAGGCTTTACCCAATGGTGCGATTAGTTATCTTCCTGCAAATGAGGCGGTGCAAAATAAGGTCAATCTAGTCCAGCAAAGCGAGCAGCTATGGAAAAGTGTGGATTACACCTGGCAGCGCTGGATTATTAATTATGATAATCAGCATCAGGCAAAGTTTTTATCCAACTTTGGCATGGCTAATCTTAAAGGCATGATGAATGGCTTATCGGTCGGTATTATTATTGTGGCACTGCTGATGGGGGCTTGGGTTTTGCGTCAACCCCCCGATAAGGTTTCGCCAGTGCTGAGGAGTTATCAACGCTTTTGTAAAAAGCTGCGCAAGTATCATTTATTAAAAGCCAGTAATGAAGGGGTTAAAGAGTTTGGAGAGCGGGTTATGATAACCCTACCGGCTCAGACGGATACGGTAGAGCAGATAACCCGGTTATTTATTAAACTGCATTATGGTAAAGACGCCACGGCTGAGGATTTAAAACGCTTTAAGCGGTTGGTGGGGGAGTTCAAAGGGTAATGCATAGCTAACACCGATGAAGATAGACTACCCCGAACTTGCTGGTTAAAGCGTTAGTATCATTTATATCACCCGGTTATTTTGGTTATTTTAATGGGTGGTTGACTTTACCCGTACAGGTGAAGTCCAGGCATTTGAGAAAGTTCGCTGGAACGGCAAGCAACGCCTGACTGAACGCTACCCAATTTTCTGGCCACCCTAAACCTGTTGGCCTTCCTCACCCATACCGCACTTGAATGGTTGGATGAAGCTTACCGCGACGTCAGAATTTACTACACTATTAGAAATCAGCGTGTAGTTTTACTATTGGCTGGTGGTAATAAATCAAGTCAAGACCGTGACATCCATAAAGCTAAAACTATTTTAAGCACATTGGAGGATTAAACTATGAAAGAACTTATGACCCCGTTTGATATTGCTGAACATGAAACTGATGATGATATTCAAAATTTTTTACGTGAATCAGCCAGATACGGGGATGTGTCTGATTTTATCCATGCGCTCTCTATTGCTGCCCGTGCCAAAGGCATGACAGAAGTCGCTAAACAATCAGGGGTTACTCGTGCCAGTTTGTATAAGTCATTGGCTGATGACGGAAATCCTCGTTTTGACACCATTGCAAAAATTGTTGAAGCATTGGGTTGTAAGCTAGTGGTGTCTTAGAAGATGTTTCACTTAATACCCGAGGCTGGTGCAATAGAGGATAGGATTGCCATGAATGATCATTTATAAACAAGACATGCCCAGCAACTTGGCTGCCTTGTTCAAACGTGAGTCAAAACAAGCAAAAAATATGGGCATTTGCGAAATACGACCAGCTTCAAAAGCCGCAGCGAGCTGAACACTATCATAGCCACGTAAGGCAAAAGTATCAGCATATTCACCCGCACGTTCAACTAATGGTTGGTCAATTTCCAGTACCACAAAGTGAGGCCAATCTGCAGCAAGTGCTGCCTTTGCCTGATCTATGATGACAGCATCCGCAGGGACTTCCCTGGCACGTCTGGACAATGCCGCATAAGCTTCTGCCCAAGCAATTCTAGATACTGCAACGGCCTCAGCCTCCTGTACCCGCAGTTTTAAAGCTTCACTTCCTTCTTCTGCAATATACAGTTTAACTAACGCTGAGGTGTCGCAAAATAAAATCATCCCCGATCTTCCAGCGCCAATGTAGAAACGGTTTTGCCATTGTCCTGTAATTTAAAGGCGGCGCCTATCGGCTTTCCACCCTGCCAAGTTGCAATACCTGATGTTAATAAACGCGAGATACCAGTACTATCAATCGATTGCACACCAATAAGCCGTGCTACCACTTTACGATGTGAGGTTAACTCAATTTGCTGTCCAGATTGTGCTTGAGTGATATAAGTGGATAAATGTGACTTAAATTCACGCATAGAAACTTGCATTTAAGATCCTTTTGTTGGTTAAAGTGAGTTCATTGTGACCATTTTATGGTTTAAACACAAGTGTTGAAATAAAAGTACAAAACTACTCTCCTTCAGTCTATCAAGCATAAATAAATATGAAGTATAGAACGTAACAGTCAGTCAAGCCGATTTTCGGGTGACGAACTTTTATTTAATCCCTCACTATTCAGATTAAGCGCTGAACTTGTTATATTTAGAAACCACATAGCCCCACGGGATTCTAAACCAGCATGCTGCTTAAACACTGACTCATTCTTCTACTATTTTTCTGCTGCTTACCCGTGGCCTCCCTTCAAGCAGCTTCATCTGCCGTGCCACCGCAACAGCCGATCTCAGCCGGACTGGATTCCGCAGCGGTTGAACTCCAACCCACACCCACAGGCCGAGGGCCAAACATTGAGATGGTCAGACTGCCTACGGGTATCTCAATGGGTAAATATGAAGTGATTCAGGCCCAATGGCGGGCTGTGATGGGCAATAATCCTTCTCACTTCTCCAGTTGTGGTGATACCTGTCCGGTTGAAAAAGTCAGCTATGATGATATCAAGCAGTTTCTTCAACGTCTCAATAGCCTGACCGGTAAACGCTATCGATTGCCAACGGAAGATGAATGGTTTAGTGCCTGTCAAGCCGGAAGCAACACACAATATTGTGGTTCAAATGGTTTTGATGAAGTGGCTTGGTATGATAGCAATTCCAGCAATACGACTCATCCAGTGGGTCAAAAACAGCCTAATGCTTATGGGCTATATGATATGTCTGGCAATGTCTGGGAGTGGACCAATTCTTTGTATGAAGCGGGAAGCACCCGTCTGACTGTTCGCGGTGGGTCTTGGGTCCTCAAACCTGCCTGCGTTCGCTCGGCTTTCCGCGGTTGGAATGTGCCCACGGTTCGCACCAACAGTCGGGGGTTTCGGCTTGCCCAGGACAATTAACTTTACTCTTTATACTCTTTCCTTTACGGTTGTTATGCTGGGTCTTGTGTAATGCCTTGGAGTCCGGTGCGATAGCACCGGACCCGTTTTATTTTCAGGGTTATAGTGGTTCTTGAAATCTTGATTTGGAGGAATAATGGTTAACAGCACTCCGAAAGCAATAGAGGATTGCCATGAGTTATTGCTGTGGATTATTCCACAAATCGATAAATTTCCAAGGAATCATCGCTTTACACTGGGTGATCGTATCGAAACGGGCTTATTAGATGTGTTGGAAGCCTTGGTTTCAGCCGCTTACCGCCGCGATAAAAGTCAGGATCTGGATTTGGCACATGGGTAACTGGCTGGGTTAAAGTTATATTTATTTAAGTTTACTACGATGCCAGTTACTCCCAGTTATTCGTTATTCCGCGTTGATAATCTGCAAAAACTCTGTGGTGAAATCAGTTTGTGTGGCCTCAATATAAAGCACTTCTTTACAATACTTATGAAAGCGTGCGGCGGTCATATACAACATAGGGGTTAATGTCTTTAATGAATTAAAGTGCTCCGCAATGTCTGCATAATCGATATCATAGTCATGAGCCGCAAGATTACGAGCCATCCGGCATAATTGCCATGACTCAACCGATTCAAGTACACCTGCTTTTTCGTAAAAACCGAGTATTTTAAGAAAACTATCGGCTGGTTCACCGGAAAGAATACAGGCATGTCGCATAGCAGCCCCTAATGTATCTTGCAATTTTGCAAATCTTTCATTGATTGCGGCCATGGCTTCAAATAGCACAACATCTTTCTTGTGCGCTTTCAGCAAATCATCTGTTAATGGCCATGCTAATTTACGACTAGACGCATCAAGAAAGTAAACGCATCGTTGAATTGCTTCTAATAGCTCTGCTAGATGCTGTTTTTGTGAACTAAGCAGTGTTAAGTTCAATTAAATCTCCAATAGAACTGCTTGAGACTTGGCAATATTTTGAAATGCGGAGGTGGCGCCACTGCGGGTTTTTGAAACGATGTCAACGGATAAGCCAATTTTTGCTTCGAGTTCCATTTTGATTTTTGCTCTGAGTATTAAGGATAGGGGGGTATCGGATTCAATTAACAGATCAATATCTCCACCCTTGGTGTGATCGTTAAGTCTAGAGCCAAATAAGTAAACCTCAGTTCCAGTGCCAGCTAAGCGAGAGACTGTTTGAGTAATTAAGTCTATTTGTTGTGTTGTCAGTCTCATTTCTTTATTTCCTGCTTCAATCGATGGGTATCAGACTTTGTCGCTTATTGTGAATCCATTGCTTCTGAAAAATCGGTTACTTGAGCCTGTACTGACGTATTGGATGTTAAAACTGGCTCGTCTTGATTTAGTCTAGCATAAATAAATATGAAGTATAGATCGTTACAGTCAGTCAAGCCGATTATCGGGTGACAAACAAATAGCCTATCGTCTCTAAAACTAAACAGACACCATCTCCAGCAAAGAGGGTGTTTTTTTTGCTCTCTCTCGATAATTGCCATCTACTACTTAGTATGTTATTAATAGTACTTATGTAAGTACTCAATAAGGTCTAAATATGAATACTGTCCCTGCCCAAGAGATCAAGCGGCGCGGAATTGCCGCTGTGGATGATCTAATTACCAAAGGAGATGTTCATGTCATTAGAAATAATCAGCCGCTTTACGTGGTAGTGCACGAAGCTCGTTATCAAGCATTACTTGAAGCGGAGAATGAGGTCTACATGGCGAGGTTACAGGCTTCGATGGAGGATCTGCGCGAAGGCCGGGTGCATCGTGGCTCAGCGGCGGAACTGCTTGAAGAACTTAGAACGTGATCCTTTTCAGCCGCATCTTAGGTATCACAATCTTGGCGGAAAGTTAAAGAATATTCAGGCTGTCAGTATTACATCTAGCTATCGTCTTACCCTAACCTTATTATTTTCAGATCAAGAAATCATCTTGCTTGATGTCGGCAGCCATGACGATGTCTATCGATAAAAAGCCTTTTTGTACGAGCAGCCTGTTAAAATTTCACGGAGACACGATTGAAGCAATCCTTTTATGACTTGAATTATTCTGATTTAGAAACCGTTATAAATCAAAATAATTTAAACGGCTCAGCTGCGTCTGTGCTTTTTAATTGGCATTATAAGAAAAAAGAACAAACTCAATGCCTTGATAACATTGCCAAGCTAGCCGTGGACTTTTTTCAGAATAACTTCGACTTTTCTCTACCCGAAATCGATACGGTTTATGAGTCAAATAAAGACCGAACAGTAAAGTTTCTTTTTAAGCTTAAAGACGCTCATAAAGTCGAAACTGTCCTGATCCCGTTTAATAATAAATATTCTATCTGCCTTTCATCGCAGGTTGGCTGTGCCATGAACTGTTCTTTTTGTTTTACCGGAAAACAGGGACTGACCAGGAATTTAACAACCAGTGAAATTGTGGGGCAGTTTCTTCAGGCTTGGCGTTGGTTAGCGACCCATAGGCCGGGAGAAGAGAGAATTTTAAATATTGTCTTTATGGGGCAGGGCGAACCATTACATAATTTTGATGCGGTTAAAAAAGCCTGCGAGATCTTTTTATCAAAACACGGAACCTCGGTGGGTATTCAAAAAATCACCATTTCAACAGCGGGTTATATTCCTGGGCTTAAACGCTGGAGCGAAGAAATTCCTGGGGTGAATCTCGCCTTATCTCTGCATTCACCTTTCGAAGCAAAGCGGAATGAACTGATTCCCATCAATAAAAAATATCCGCTCGATGAAGTGCTGACCTACATTGACCAGATACCTTTAAACAAAAAACAGTTTGTTACCTATGAATATATTCTGATCAAAGACTTTAATGATGCTCCAGGAGATGCTAAGAAGTTAGGCAGCTTATTAGCGGGTAAAAGTGCTTATATTAACCTGATTCCTTTTAACGCATTTCCCGGCTCACATTACCAGAGTCCTGATTTGGATAAAATTGAACAGTTTAAAGCAGTATTGGATACGTTTAAAATCCCGACCTTAATAAGAGGTACTAAAGGCGATGATGTATTAGCCGCCTGTGGTCAGCTCAATTCCAAAAATTAAACGGATAACATTAATCATCTTTACCGAGTCGCTTGTGTCTGGACTGAAACTTTAGGTACAGATGCTTAAGCCATACTAAAGCCGCAGCATATCCCTTTTTAACATAAGGCGTTAAGCGCTGGCTGGTTTCTAATAAGTGCCGACTGATTAAAGAAAAGGTTCGATAAAGCACTTTTTGGCCGTTATTAAGCGCCTGTTTTATGGCAGTCTCAGCTTGCCGATCATTGATTCTATTCGTTCTAAATAACCAGCGAAGTAAGCCACTGACATAAAGTATAAACAGGCTTATGCCACTCAGAAACCAGATAAAGCGACCTTTCGGCCCTAAGGCTTCGCCCGTGTGTATTGGCCATATCCAGGTAGCAAAGGTTTCACCCGATGAAAAGCTGTTTGGATTGCGTACTTCTCGAATCTGACCACTCCAGCGATCAACCCATACCGTCGTAAAAGGATGTTTCTGGTTAATTTCACTAGTTTGGCGAAAGTTTATGCGATAAATTCCGGTATCACCCAATGGCGTGGTGATGCGTCTAAGTTCTGCTTTAGGAAATACGCTTTGAGCCACGAAGGTGGCTGACGATAAACCGGTGGGATGATTGTTGGGGATGGCTGTGCTAACAATATCTCGACCGGTCTGACCATGCTCCATGCCTGTTGAACCAGTAAAAAACTCAAGTGATGACGGAAAACTTAAAAGCGTTCCAGTGATGGCCAACACGATTAAAGGTCCGGCGCTCAATAATCCTAATAAGCGATGCACATCCAGAAGTAATAGTTTTAGCCCCCCATTGCTTCTGATTTTTAAAGAATTCAGTATCTCTTTTAGGCTCGGCCACCATAAATACAGACCACTTGAGCAAGACACGACTAAGAGTAATCCTAAAACGCCCACCGTATTGCTTCCCAATTGGTCAAGTCTCAGTTGGGTATGTAAATCAACTATCCAGGTCATGACGGTTTGTCCCCAGAATCGACTGCTTACAATTTCTCCGGTATAAGGATTAACCGAGATCATGAGGGGAGCATAATACTCAAAGAATGTTTCGGTAGGTTTCTCATACCAGGCTGTCATCATGCCATGCGGTGAGCGAGGCATTTCTAGCGTCCAGGAGTCGTATCGGTCTGGATGTGCGGCACGAACCGAGGCTATGATTTTGTCGAGTGACTGGTATTTATTTTGCGGTGCTGCAATCGACAGTTCAGGATTGAGGAAGGTATCAATTTCATCACGGTAAACGTTTAGACTGCCAGAAAGTCCTATTAGCGCAAAAAGAAAGCCGACTAGTAACGCTAAATATAAATGAATTTTAAGCCAGACAGCTTTAGTCAATAGGCGAGTTAATAGGTTATTCATGGCATTGCGAGAGTGTTCGGTAAACGCTAGATTATCCCATATTGTTAAAATAGTGTGTTAATGCTGTAAATTCTGGTTTAATCTGAACATGATTTTCTGAGGTTTGAGGATCGGAACACGCCATTATCTAATATGAGAGTTTACCATTGTCTACAGAAATTAGCGTTTCATCTAAGCAGTCGCTGTTCGCGACCTTTTTAGAAGTTTTCCTGGTTTTTTTGAAATTAGGCTTAACTTCTTTCGGCGGGCCAATTGCACATCTGGGTTATTTTCAGAATGAATTTGTTGGTCGTCGAAAATGGCTAGACGAGCAGGCGTTTGCAGATCTTGTTGCTCTTTGCCAGTTTCTGCCTGGACCCGCCAGTAGCCAGGTTGGCTTTGCCTTGGGGCTTATGCGCGGTGGGTTTCTGGGTGGATGTGCTGCCTGGTTGGGCTTTACGTCACCTTCAGCCATTTTGCTTATTGTTTTCGCTTATTTTTCGGGGTCAATCGAAGGACCAATTGGCATGGCTATTCTGCACGGCTTAAAGATCGTAGCTGTTGCCGTAGTCGCGCAAGCTGTTTGGAGTATGGCAAAATCCTTATGTCCTGACCGACAAAGGGCAACCATTGCTTTGGGTGCTCTGCTTATTGTGATGGGGTTATCAGGCACACCAGGGCAAATTGCGGCAATTACTTTAGGTGCGGTTTCCGGCCTTTTATTTTGCCGTTCCGAACCCGCCGCAAAGCCTGGATGTCTTTCATTTTCCTTGTCACCGCGAGCAGGCGTTTTATCTTTTGTGGTGTTTTTTCTGTTACTGGCTGGATTACCGATTGCTGCCGTATTGTCTCAAAGTCATATTGTTGAAGTCATCAGCGCCTTCTATCGCTCTGGAGCATTGGTATTTGGTGGTGGACATGTTGTTTTACCCTTGTTGCAGGCAGAAGTTGTGCAAACGGGATGGGTAGATAACAACACATTTCTTAACGGGTATGGCGCAGCACAGGCAGTCCCTGGCCCACTATTTACTTTCGCTGCTTATCTCGGTACAGTCATGCACGGTCAGCCGAATGGTGTGTTGGGTGGACTCATCTGTCTTGTTGCCCTGTTTTTACCGGGTATTTTACTGCTTATCGGTATGTTGCCGTTCTGGGATAATTTTATGCAGTTGGCTGCCGCGAAGAGCCTTATGCGTGGGGCGAATGCTGCCGTAGTAGGCCTGCTTGGTGCGGCACTTTATTCTCCTCTATGGACAAGCACCATTAATCATAGCAGTGACTTTGCGCTTGCTATGACTGGATTTGTGCTATTAACAGTCTGGAAAATTCCGCCGTGGATCATCGTAATTGTTTCAGTCAGTGGCTCGGTACTGATGACAATGGCATAAACAAAATGCTTTATTTATGCGATTGATGATTTAAAAAAAATATAACTCACCGATCTTTTATTTAACCCCAACCAACTCTCGCCAGTCGGTTGTATAACGAGGTGAAACCCGTTCTGCTTTGGCTTTCCAGGATTTATCAAAGCCTGTGGCTGCGATGGATAGTCTCTTGGGGAAACGTTTGTTAATGCTGTCCATGACTGCCATTAAGGGACGGTTTTCTATGGGAAGGCTGCTGTCCTCATAGTCAAAAAGTTCAAGCTGACCGGGTGCTAATTTGGGTTGGATCTTACTGAGTTGTACACCACATTTTTGATAGTTGTAGCCGCTTTTAAAAATCTCTATGAGTAAGCGGTGGGCAACAGTGATTAAGGTTCGGGTGTCCTGGGTGGCGGCGTCCAGCTTGATACTGGCTGAGCGTTGATATTGGGGTTCTTGTGGGTTGAACGGACTGGTTCGGATAAACACGGTGACACAGGCGGTCACTGAGTGTTGTTTCCTGAGCTTTTCTGCGGCACGACTACAGAACTCGGCCAGAGCCTGGGACAGTTCGTGACAGGTGGTTAAACGTCGGCTAAAACTTCGGGAACACACTATCTGCTGTTTATCGGGGCTGATATCGTCCAGGTCCAAACAAGGCGTACCATTGAGTTCCATGACGGTTCTGGCCACGACGATATTAAATTGGCGCTGAATAGTATGGCTAGACTGACTGGCCAAATCCCAGACCGTGTGTATACCCCGTTTATTTAATTTGCTTGTGGTGCGTGAACCAATACCCCAGACTTCTCCGACCGGGACCAGCTTCATTAATTTTTCCCGGCGTAGGGGATTCGATAAATCCAGTACGCCTTCGGTTTTTTGCCATTTCTTGGCCGCAAAGTTGGCGAGTTTAGCCAGTGTTTTCGTGGGGCCTAAGCCGACACATACCGGAATGCCGGTAGCTTTGACAACGGCTTTTCTAATACGTTGACCATACGCAACAGGATCTTGCTGACACACGCCAGTTAAGTCTAAAAAAGCTTCATCGATGGAATAGACTTCCAGGGTTGGTGCAAACTCTTCCAGTACCGACATCACCCGTGAGGACATATCGGCATAGAGCGTGTAGTTGGATGAGAAGAGCTGTATCTGATGTTGATTGATTAGTTGCTGAATCTGGAAAACAGGAACCCCCATTTTTATACCCAGCTCTTTAACTTCTTTGCTTCGGGACACCACACAGCCATCGTTATTACTGAGCACCACCACCGGTTTTCCTGTCAGATCGGGGCGAAAAACCCGTTCACAGGAAACATAAAAATTGTTGCAGTCAACGAGGGCGAGTAAGGGTTGCATTACAGAGCATGAATCACATGAGTAACAACACCCCAGATCACCATATCCAACTCGTCATGCAGGATAATATTGGCATAGACCGGGTTTTCCGCTTTCAATTGCCATTGATCATTAACCCGTTCCAAACGTTTTACGGTGAGTTCGCCATTCAAGGCACAAATAACAACCTTATTCGATTGTTCTTTTATGAGGGTCCTTGTCAAATTTCCTGGTTACTCAGCTATACTGGACCCATCGGTATCAAGGAAGGTAACGACTTGCATCTGATCGATCATTGGTGTTATTTCGGCACTGCAAAAAATGAAGCAGAGGTGCAGGACTTATTAGGCTCAAGTCGACCCGCATTTGACAGGGATACCTATACTATTCTCAATAAAGCCTTGAAAAAAGCTAAATGCCTGATTCATTTTAGGTCATGATGTTACTGAAAAGCTTGAGATGTCCAGTGATAACTGGAGGAACTGCTGGGAAGCTTAAGGAATAGTAAAAATGCCGAAAAATAGCTGGCAAGTTATCATTATTCAGTTCTGATTTTGCATTTGCCTTAATATCCAGCTTTGTCTTCTTAGCACATAGCTTGATGGATGTTCCGCTTGTAGTTTTAAAGGATTGGGTAATGTGGCGGCAAGTAAGGCGGCCTGTGAGCGGGTAATGTTTTTTGCCGAAGTGCCAAAATAGTATCGGCTTGCAGCTTCTATACCAAATAGATGATCACCAAACTCTGCAATATTAAGATAGATGGATAAGATTCTTTCTTTGCTCCAGAGTAATTCAATAAGCAATGTAAACCAGACCTCAAGGGCTTTACGTATGAAGGTTTTAGCGGGAGTTAAAAATAAATTCTTGGCGACCTGTTGTGAGATAGTGCTGGCGCCTCTAAGTCGTTGTCCGCCATTAAAATAGGCGTTGATGGCAATTTCTATGGCGTTTAAGTCAAAGCCAAAGTGCTGATAAAACAATTGGTCTTCAGAAGCGATCACTGCTGATGACGCATTAGGTGAAATGTTTTTTAAGCTGACCCACTGATAATTTATTGTTTTAAATGAGTGTTCTTCGACTAAGTCCTGATAATGCCGATAAAGCATAAATGCGCTAGTGGGCACCGGTATAAAGCGTAATATCAAAACCAGTGTCAGAGAGCATCCAACAAAGTAAACAAGACACTTTTTCAGAATTAAGCTGAATGATAATAAGGATGGCTTATTATTTGAAGGCTTATTATCTGCGTAACGCGAGTAACGGGATTTTTTTCTCAAGTTCTAAATTATCTCGGTGATGAGTTTTATATATCATAAAGCCTTTATATGGGCTTGAAAACCCAGTAATCGATACCCAATATAATTGTTGTTTATGATGTTTTTTGAAAATCATCGCAAGATTAAGCTCGAATCAATGTCATTAATTTACTTTATGGTGGGGTAATTAATTAAATTAATGCGTTTTAATGCCCTGGAATTGGGGCTGTTACAGTGTCATAGCTAAGTGGAATTTATGGTATCGAAATTATCAACGACGAGTCACCGTTCTGATATTGTTGGGTTAAAGTATGTATATCCAGTTATTTCCCGGCGCATGGGTGGTTTATCGATCGGTATAAACTTTAATACCAATAATGCCTGTAATTGGCGCTGTATTTATTGTCAGGTGCCCGGATTAACATTGGGCGCTGCTCCTGAAATAGATTTAAAGTTATTAGAAGATGAATTAAGGCTTTTTCTTAAAGATGTCATTGAAGGTGATTTTTATGAGCGTTTTGACGTCGATGAGGATAAGCGGGTCATTAAGGATATAGCGATTGCAGGTAATGGCGAGCCCACCAGTTTAAAAGAGTTTCCTGATGCTTTGGCGTTAATAGGGAAGGTGGCAACCGAACTGGGTATTTTTCCGCAGAGTCGTTATGTGTTAATTACCAATGGGAGTTTAGTGCATCAGGCAAAAGTTAAGGCGGGTTTAAAGGTGCTGGATGCTTATGATGGTGAAGTTTGGTTTAAATTGGACAGTGCTACAGAAGAAGGTCGGGCTTTAATTAACAACACTGCGCAAAGTTGTAAAGCCAGTGTGAATAACTTAATGCTAGCGACACAGTGTTGCAAAACAAAACTGCAAACCTGTCTGGTGGATTACGATAATCGAGGCTTATCAGAATTGGAGCAATCTGCTTATCTTGATTTGCTGACAGAGATTAAAAGTAGTGGTTGTGAGTTACAGGGGGTATTGTTGTATTCAATGGCCAGGCTTTCTTTGCAACCAGAAGCGTCGAAATTGAAGCCTTTAAGTTTTGAGGTATTAGATGCATTTGCGGATAAAATCAGACTGTTAGGGTTTAATGTGTCGGTGAGTCGTTAGTTGTTATGCAAATTTCTATATATTTAGCTTGTTATGTTTAAAGGGGTTAACTATAATAGCTCGTTCATTAAATTGCGAATGTGGCGAAATTGGTAGACGCGCTGGATTTAGGTTCCAGTAGGTAGCCCTGTGAGAGTTCGAGTCTCTCCATTCGCACCACCCTATTCTATAATAGTAGAGCGAAATCTCGTTCTATCTTCAGTTCTAGTTTGTCCGTTATTCGGTATTCATAAAATTCTTCTATAAATTATGTGAGGTAAAGCAATGCAAGTTTCTGTTGAAAAGACATCAGAATTAAGCAGAAAAATGACTGTTATCGTGCCAGAATCTGTTGTTCAGGAGAAGGTGGCAGAGCGTTTGAAGTCGATAGCCCGAGACGTTAAAATTGATGGCTTTCGTCCAGGTAAAGTACCTCAGCAAGTCGTTAAGAAATTGTACGGCGAACGTGTTCGTGGTGAAATCACCAGTGACTTGATTAAAGATACTTATTTTAGTGCTTTACAGGATCAGGATTTAAAACCAGCGGGTCATCCCCATATTCAGCCTGTAGAGGAAGCCGAAGGTTTTAAATATACGGCTGTTTTTGAAGTATATCCTGATATTTCTCTCGAAGGCGTTGATCAACTTGAAGTGGTTCGTTCTGTCGCTAGCGTTGATGAGAGCGATGTTGATGCCATGATTGAGAAATTACGAGCTCAAAAGTTAACATGGATATTAGTTGATCGTGCGGCTCAAGATCAAGACAATATTACTATTAATTTCTCAGGCACTTCAGAGGGCGAGAATTTTACTGATGGTAAGGCGCTTGACTTTAGTGTTGTTCTCGGTGCTAAAAAAATGATTCCGGGCTTTGAGGATAATTTAGTGGGTCTAGTGGCGGGTGATACCAAGACTTTTAGCCTGACTTTCCCAGAAGACTATGGCAATGAAAAGTTAGCAGGAAAAGTTGCAGAGTTCGAAATTGAAGTCGTTAAGGTTGAAGAGCCTTTGTTAGCGGCTATAGACGAAGAGTTTGTTAAAGCTTATGGCGTTCAGGATGGGTCTGTAGAGTCTTTTCGTGCCGACGTTAGAACTAATATGGAAAGGGAGCTAGAGTTAGCATTAAAAGGACGGTTGAAAAATTCATTAATGGATTCGCTGTATGAAAAATTACAGTTGGCTGTGCCGAATTCATTGGTCGATATTGAAATTGAAGAGATGATTAAACCGTACATCGAAACAGCTAAAAGACAGCGTATGAATCTGGAAGATTTAAAGCTGCCTCGCGATATTTTCGAAGAACAGGCAAAGCGTCGAGTGGCGTTAGGCTTGATTTTAGGTGAAATTATTGAAAAAAAGGCTATTCAATTGGATGCTAATAAAGTACGCTCTACCATCGACGACATGGCTAAAAATTATGAACGCCCTGATGATGTGGTTGCTTGGTATTATTCAGATGAAAGTCGTTTGAATGAAGTTCGGCAAATGGTCTTAGAAGACCAGGTTGTTGAGCTGCTGGTTGCAGAAGCAAAAGTATCTGATGAGGTTTTAAGCTTTAGTGATGTCATGGATAAGCAACAACGTTAAGGTATTTCAATGTATAGAGAGCATGTAATAAATCAGGCAAGAGCTTTGGAAGCTGCGGGTGGTTTGGTGCCGATTGTTGTCGAACAAACTGCTAGAGGTGAACGTTCTTATGATATCTACTCAAGACTTTTAAAAGAGAGAGTTATTTTTTTAGTGGGTCAGGTTGAAGATTACATGGCCAATTTGGTTGTCGCTCAGTTACTTTTTCTGGAATCTGAAAATCCGGATAAAGACATTCATTTGTATATTAATTCACCGGGTGGGTCTGTGACCGCAGGGATGTCAATTTATGATACCATGCAGTTTATTAAACCGGATGTCAGTACATTATGTATTGGGCAGGCTGCCAGTATGGGCGCGTTGTTGTTAACAGGTGGGGCAAAAAATAAGCGTTATTGTTTGCCGCACTCAAGAATGATGATTCATCAGCCTTTAGGTGGTTTCCAGGGGCAGGCTTCTGATTTTGATATTCATGCTAGAGAGATTTTGTTGATAAGGGACAAGCTAAATAAGGTCTTGTCGCATCATACCGGTCAGCCTTTGGAAAAAGTTCAACTGGATACAGATAGAGATAACTTTTTAAGTGCAGATGACGCTGTTAGTTATGGCTTGATCGATAAGGTATTGACGACTAGAGTGACAGGTTCTGATTTATAAAGTGTGGTATCCGATAAGGAGTTTTTCCTTATCGGAGTTAAAATGCCATTTAAAGTTTGCAGGGGCTGATTTATGAGTAATGATAAACACGGTAAAGACAGTGATAAATTGCTTTATTGTTCTTTTTGCGGAAAAAGCCAGCATGAAGTAAGAAAGCTTATCGCTGGGCCTTCAGTTTATGTATGTGACGAATGTGTCGAGTTATGTAACGATATTATCAAAGACGAGCTGGAAGAGGATACGTCTTCTTTCGCGAGTAATAAGTTACCTAAGCCGAAAGAAATTAAAGAAGAGCTTGATGGTTATGTCATCGGCCAGGAACGAGCCAAGAAAATTTTGGCTGTGGCTGTATATAATCACTATAAACGTTTACGCAGCAAGTCTAAAAAAGATTCTGTTGAGTTAGCAAAAAGCAATATCTTGCTGATAGGTCCTACGGGTTCAGGTAAGACTTTATTGGCTGAGACGTTGGCTCGTTTGTTGGATGTACCTTTTACTATTGCTGATGCGACCACACTGACTGAAGCGGGTTATGTGGGCGAAGATGTAGAGAACATCATTCAGAAGATTCTCCAAAAATGTGATTATGATGTCGAGAAAGCAGAGACTGGCATCGTCTATATTGATGAAATAGATAAAATCTCCAGGAAGTCCGATAATCCATCTATTACTCGTGATGTGTCTGGTGAAGGTGTTCAGCAAGCTTTACTGAAGTTAATTGAAGGAACGATTGCGTCAGTGCCTCCTCAAGGTGGGAGAAAGCATCCACAGGGAGAGTTTTTGCAGGTTAATACTGCGAACATACTGTTTATCGTTGGTGGGGCTTTTGCCGGTTTGGATCGTGTTATAAAAGCACGTTCTGAAAAAGGCGGCATAGGCTTTTCAGCGGATGTTAAAACAAAAGATGAATCCAAGAATATTGGTCAATTATTTGCAGAAGTTGAATCTGAAGATTTGATTAAATATGGTTTGATTCCTGAGTTTGTTGGTCGTTTGCCTATTATTGCAACTTTGGAAGAATTGGACGAACAAGCTTTAGTGCAAATATTGACTGAGCCCAAAAATGCACTGACTAAGCAATATAAGCATTTGTTTGAAATGGAAGGTGCAGAGCTTGAGTTTAGGGATGAATCTTTAGTTGCTATTGCCCGTAAAGCTATGGAAAGAAAAACAGGCGCTCGTGGCTTAAGAACGATAGTTGAAAATGTATTGCTAAATACTATGTACGAGTTACCTTCGGTTGATAATATTAGCAAGGTAGTTATCGAAGAAAGTGTAATTTTAGGTCATTCAGAGCCTATTCTGGTTTATGAAACCGAAAAGAAAAAGGCTGTAGCAGAATCTTAATGCTTTATTGATCAATCCTGTTTGTTAAATTAAATGGGATTGATCACTTCTATGTCTCCTCCATAATTACTTCTTAGTTCATTGGTTTATTCAAAGGGTATTAACTTTTGAGTAAAGAATAAACGACGCAATAGTTAGTCTTTTATATTTTTTATATCAATTTATTATGTTTTTTCTTGATAAGTGATAAATTGTATATTTATTCCTTGCTATTTTAATTAGCGCCCCCATAATTTTCTAAACCAAAAATTGCCAAAGGTTCCACTTATGGAAACGCATAATATGAAAGAGTTGCAGCAAAAAGATAACTTGATTCCCGTATTACCACTCAGAGATGTGGTGGTTTATCCTCACATGGTTATTCCTTTATTTGTCGGAAGAGAGCGCTCTATTGATGCTCTGGATGCGGCAATGAAGGACAATAAGCAGATTTTATTGGTTGCGCAAAAGGAAGCAGAGGTTGATGAGCCTGATTTTACTGATCTTTATGAAGTCGGTACCTTAGCTAATATTCTACAGTTATTAAAGTTGCCGGATGGGACGGTAAAGGTTTTAGTTGAAGGTAGTGAACGTAGTAAAGTATTGTATTATCAAGATACCGGCAGTTTTTTTTCGGCAGCGGTTGAAAAGGTTGAAGATGTTATCAGGTTGACTGCAAAAGGCCTGGATGTTTTAAAGCGTACGGTAATCAGTTCATTTGATCAATATGTTAAATTAAACAGTAAAATTCCTCCTGAAGTCTTAAATGCGTTGTCTGGTATTGATGATCCTAGTCGTCTAGCTGATACGATGGCTGCTCATATGACTTTGAAAGTCAGTGATAAGCAAACGATCCTTGAGCATGCAGATATTGAAAAGCGTCTGGAAGATTTAATGACCTTAATGGAAGGCGAGGTTGATTTACTTGAAATGGAGAAAAAAATTCGGGTGCGTGTTAAGCAGCAGATGGAGAAAAATCAAAGGGAATATTATCTAAATGAACAGATTAAAGCGATTCAAAAAGAATTAGGTGATATGGATGAAGCGCCCAATGAAATTGAAGAGTTGGAAAAGAAGATTGAAAATGCGGGCATGTCAAAAGAGGCTCGTAAAAAAGCAGAAACAGAGCTGAATAAGCTTAAGTTAATGCCCGCTATGTCTGCTGAGGCTACGGTTGTCCGTAACTATATTGATTGGATGATCAACGTGCCTTGGAAGAAAAAAACCAAGGTAAGGCATGATCTTAAAATTGCAGAGCAAGTGCTAGAGGCGGAGCATTACGGATTAGAAAAGGTAAAGGAACGTATCCTTGAGTATCTTGCTGTGCAGCAACGGGTCAAACAATTAAAAGGTCCAATATTATGTTTGGTCGGGCCTCCAGGTGTGGGTAAAACCTCATTAGGGGAGTCTATCGCCAGGGCAACCAATCGCACTTATGTGCGAATGGCTTTGGGGGGCGTTAGAGATGAAGCAGAAATTCGAGGGCATAGGCGAACCTATATCGGTTCTATGCCGGGTAAGATTTTGCAAAATCTGGCTAAGGTAAAAACCAGAAACCCTATGTTTTTACTGGACGAAATCGATAAAATGGCTCAGGATTTTCGTGGTGATCCGGCATCTGCTCTCTTAGAAGTGTTGGACCCAGAGCAGAATCATACCTTTTCAGATCATTATCTTGAGGTTGATTTTGATTTGTCAGATGTGATGTTTGTTGCCACTGCTAATACCATGAATATTCCTTCTGCCTTACTAGACAGGATGGAAGTGATTCGCCTTGCCGGCTATACCGAAGATGAAAAAATTAATATTGCGATTCGTTACTTGATTCCAAAGCAGATAAAGAATAATGGTCTTGAAGAGCATGAGATTGAAATTTCAGAAACTGCTGTAAGAGATATGATCCGTTATTATTCTCGTGAGGCGGGTGTTCGAAATCTTGAGCGGGATATCTCAAAAATTTGCCGTAAAGTAGTTAAGAGTCTTTTGTTAAAGTCGTCGGATACAAAGATATCTATAACACCAGAGAATCTGAATGATTACTTGGGCGTTAAGCGATTTAACTATGGACTTGCTGAAGAGCAGGATCAAATTGGTCAGGTGACGGGTTTGGCCTGGACCGAGGTGGGAGGCGAATTATTGACTATTGAGACTGCGGTTATCCCCGGAAAGGGTAAGCATTCAGCAACGGGTAAGTTGGGGGAGGTCATGAAAGAATCTATTGAGGCTGCGATGACTGTGGTTAGAAGTCGTTCGGACTTACTCGGAATAGATCATGAGTTATTTCAAAAAAATGATATTCATATTCATGTTCCTGAAGGTGCGACACCTAAAGATGGGCCAAGTGCAGGTATAGGGATGTGTACTGCAATAATTTCTGCTTTAACCAGGATTCCTGTGCGTGCAAACGTTGCTATGACGGGTGAAATTACTTTGCGCGGAGAGGTGTTGCCAATTGGCGGGTTAAAAGAAAAGCTTTTGGCTGCGCATCGTGGCGGAATAACAACGGTTTTAATTCCAGCGGAGAATGAAAAGGACCTGGTAGAGATACCTGAAAATATAAAGCAGAACCTGGATATTAAACCAGTGCATTGGATAGATGAAGTGTTGGCAGTTGCTTTACAATACATGCCTGTTCCGCTTAATAAACAAGTAGAAGGGGAGCAGTTAAAAGTTGAGGGCGAGACTAATAAGACTAAGCAATCAGGTATTATGGCTCATTAAAACTGAGGGAATCCAAATGAAGCGGCACCGCAAAAAACATGGCTTCTGCGGGTTTTAAAGCTTGACACTGTGTAACTCCTATTGTTATAAATAGTCGTGTTTTTTTTGTTGCTGTGTAGAGCAAATTAGAATGAGCATAGGAGTTTTACAAATATATATAATAAATAACTTCCTTAGGGGGAATAATGAATAAATCGGAACTTATCGACGCTATCGCAGAGTCAGCTGGCTTAACTAAGGTAGATGCTGGGCGTGCTTTAGATGGATTTCTTGGAGCGGTAACAAGTGCATTGAGTAAAGGTGAATCTGTTGCTTTGGTTGGCTTTGGCACCTATTCTGTTAAGGAAAGAGCAGAACGTAAAGGACGAAATCCTCAATCTGGCGAAGAAATAACTATTAAGGCAGCGAAGATACCATCTTTTAAAGCTGGTAAATCTTTAAAAGATGCTGTAAACTAGTTGTCTTTGATGAGCTCCTTATCGGCTCAATCTTAAAACAAAATATTTTTATTTACTTTTTATATTAAGTAATATATAATAACTTTTTAGTCGGGTGCTTAGCTCAGCTGGGAGAGCATCGCCCTTACAAGGCGAGGGTCGGGGGTTCGAACCCCTCAGCACCCACCAGACTTTGGAGTGGTAGTTCAGTTGGTTAGAATACCGGCCTGTCACGCCGGTGGTCGCGGGTTCGAGCCCCGTCCACTCCGCCAAATTAAAAAGCCCCGAATCTAAGCTGGTTCGGGGTTTTTTTTTGCTTCGTAAATTGATTCATTAGGGCTGATCTATGCTAACCAAAATTAGAGAAAAGTCTCAAGGTGCCCTTGCATGGGTAATCTTGACATTAATTTGTGTGCCTTTTGCACTCTGGGGCATTAATAATTATTTAGATGGAGGCGGCGAAGCACCAGTTGCGTCTGTAGGTGATAAAGATTTTTATCAGCGTGATGTTAATAAAGCTTATGAGCAATATAGTCAGAACCTTCAAGGTATGAATGTTGATGAGACAATTTTAAAGGCTCAAGCGTTGCAGAAACTGATAAAGGATGAAGTTTTATTGCAATATGTGCATGCTGAGGGGCTTGTAGTCACTGATAATGAAGCACGTGATTTTATTAAATCACTGCCTTATTTTCAGGTTGATGGAAAGTTTAGCGAGAAGCAGTATAAATCTTTACTGGGTTCGCAAAGAATTTCGTCTGCTGAATTTGTAAGCAGAATTAAGAATGCATTAACTATGGAGCAGTTTCAGCATAGTGTAGTAGATAGTAGTTTTGCAACTCAATTTGATGTTGAAAGCTATTTTAAAATTCAGAATCAACAACGTGATGTTGATTATATTGTTGTTCCGGTTTCTCCTGTGAATGAGCAGCCAGCACCGGAAGAAATTACTGCTTACTACCAGCAGCATCAAGATTTGTTTCAAACACCTGAACAGGTTTCAGTTGAATATGTAGAGCTTTCGCTTAATGATTTAGCAAAGAAAGTTGTGGTAACTGACGAGAAGTTAAAAGCCTTCTATGATGAGCAAAAAGATCAATATACAACTCCAGAGCGAAGAAAAATAAGCCATATTTTGATTGCAATCAATGATAAGGTCACTGAAAAACAAGCATTGGAAAAAGCTTTAAAAGCAAAACAGGAATTAGTTAATAAAGACTTTTCTGCTGTTGCGGCGGAGGTTTCAGATGATAAATTGACTGCAAAGAAAGGCGGTGATCTGGGATTATTCAATCTGGGTTCAATGGAAAAAGCGTTTGAAGAAGCAGCTAGTTCTTTAAAGCAGGGCGAGGTCTCAAATCCTGTTAAATCAGCATTTGGTTATCATTTAATTAAGGTGACAGAGTTAGTGCCTGGTGGTCTCAAATCATTTGATAGTGCAAAGCCAGAAGTGACAGCGGCCTATCAAAAAGCACAGGCAGAAAATGCCTTTTACGAGGCGGGTGAAAAATTAACAGAATCGAGTTATGAGCATCCTGACAGTTTACAAACAGTTGCTGATGGCTTAAGTCTGGTTGTTCAGAAATCGTCATTGTTTACTAAAGAGAAAGGCGAGGGTGTTGCTGCTGATGAAAAAATACGTAATGCAGCATTTTCTGAAGAAGTTTTACAGGGTAATAATAGTGCGCCTATCGAGCAAACCGGTGAGCGTTTGATTGTCTTGAGACTTTTAGAGCATAAGACCGCAGCAAAGAAAGATATTGCTGAAGTTAAGGGGGAGATTGCTGCAGAGTTGGTGAAAGTAAAGGCGCAGCGTTTAGCTCTTGAAAAAGCGAAGAAAATTCAGGTAAGTCTGGAAGCAGGAACAAGTATTCAAACGGTAGCTAATGAAAATAAAGTAGAGATCAAATCAGAAAAAGGCCTAGTGCGTGGTAAAAATAAGTTACCTGAGTCTCTGAGTGATGCTATCTTTAAGGCGGCTAAACCAGTTGGTGATAAGCCAAGTATTTTTCTTACATTATTACCTTCTGGCGAACAGGTTGTAGTCAGCTTATCAAAAGTTACTGCAGGCGTTATGAGTGAAGATGATAAGAAACAATTGGAATTGGCTAAGAAAAATATAGCGAAAGCGCTGGGTCAAACTGAATTTAATCAAGTGTTAAATAGTTTGCAGGCCGAGGCTGATGTTGAAGTAAATAAAAAACCTCAAGCACAATAGTTTCAATTCATCGGAACTTAAAAAAAGGGAGCTATAAGCTCCCTTTTTTTATGGATTAAATTATGACGCTAGAAGAAACGAGCTTGAGGATTCGGTCACCGTCTAATAGTTTTTGTTGCTACAATGGAACTTTAAGCGCTTGATTGACTCGATGTGCTTATGTGTCACTCTATTTTATAATTTACCGAGTTTCCTAAATTGTCGAAGTTTCAATTATCCGTGTCTAATTTTTAGTTTATGAATATACGCACCTATATAAGTCAATTGATAATTTTAATGATTTTAATGGGTTGTGATGCCTCACAACTTAATAATCCTTATACAGAAGATGAGGGTGCAAGTTCTGTTTTATATCAATCTTTTTCTGAGAGGCCCAAGCACCTAGATCCTGCGACAGCCTATAGTGAAAATGAATATGCATTTATTGCGCAGATTTATGAGCCGCCATTTCAATATCATTATTTAAAAAGACCCTATCAGTTAACACCCTTAGCAGCCAGTAAAATGCCGGAGATAAATTATCTTGATAAACAGGGTAATAAGTTAGGAAAGGATGTTCAAGACAGTGATATTGCTTATACAGATTATGTGATTGATCTTCAATCAGGTATTCAGTTTCAGCCTCATCCAGCTTTAGCTAAAAATGCACAAGGGGATTATAGTTATCATTATTTGTCAGAAGCGCAGGTTCAGGAGGCAAAAACGCTTAATGATTTCGTTGATACTGGCACACGAGAACTGACGGCTGATGATTATGTGTACCAGATTAAGCGGTTGGCACACCCTAAGATTCAATCTCCAATCGCCGAGATTATGAAGAATTATATTGTAGGGTTTGATGAGTTTTCTAAAGAAGTAGCTTTGTTGCAAAAAACTGAGTTAAAAAACAGGTCGATTGCTGGAGTTGAGGTCATTGGGCGTTATCAGTATCGTATTCGAATTAAAGGAAAGTATCCGCAGTTCATTTTTTGGTTAGCCATGCCCTTTTTCTCTGCTATGCCTTGGGAGGCTGATGCATTTTATGAACAGGCAGGCTTATCGAACAAAAATATAACTCTGGATTGGTATCCTATCGGCACAGGGCCATATTTGTTAGCCGAAAATAATCCTAACCGACGGATGATTTTGGTTAAAAACCCTAACTTTCACTTCGAGTCATATCCTTCTGAGGGAGAGTCCAGTGATAAAGAGCAAGGTTTGCTGGTGGATTCAGGTAAGAAACTGCCGTTTATTGATAAGGTGGTTTTTACCTTAGAGAAGGAAACTATTCCCTATTGGACCAAGTTTCTTCAAGGTTATTATGATGCTTCCGGGATAGCGTCAGACAGTTTTGATCAAGCGATTCAATTTACTGGAAGTGGAGGCGCTACCTTGACGGATTCAATGGCTGAAAAAGGTATTAAGCTGCAAACTTTAGTCGAGGCATCTATATTTTATATGGGCTTTAACATGCTTGATCCAGTTGTTGGGGGAGATAGTGAGAGAGCCAGAAAGCTCCGTCAGGCTATATCAATCGCTGTTGATTATGAAGAGTTTATTTCTATTTTCAGAAATGGTCGAGGGGTTGTGGCACAGGGGGTAATCCCCCCAGGAATTTTTGGCTATACAGATACAAAAGAAGGGATCAATTCTTTTAATTATGACTGGATAGCTGATAAAGTACAGAGAAAAAAAATTGAGGAAGCCAGACATTTAATGGAAGAAGCTGGCTATCCAAATGGCATAGATCCAAAAACTAAAGAGTCCTTGATTTTGTATTTTGATACCGCTTCTGTCAGTATTGATGATCGGCCCACTATGAACTGGTATCGTAAACAGTTTGAAAAACTAGGGATCAAACTGGTGGTTCGTGGTACTGATTACAACCGGTTTCAAGAGAAAATGCGCACAGGGAATGAGCAGATATTTGTTTGGGGTTGGAATGCAGACTACCCTGATCCTGAAAATTTATTTTTCTTACTGTATGGGCCTAATTCAAAGGTTAAATATGGTGGAGAGAATGCCGGTAATTATCAAAGTCCAGAGTTCGATAAGTTGTTTGAAAAAATGCGGAATATGGATAATAACGAACAGCGATACCAGATTATTCAGGAGTTACAGGAAGTGATACGGCACGATGCGCCGTGGGTATTTGGTTTTCATCCTAAGAACTTTTCTTTGTTCCATAGTTGGTATAGTAATTTAAAGCCAAATGTGATGGCGAATAATCGTCTTAAATATACTCGTATAAATCCGCTAGAAAGAACAGAAAAGAGAAAGGTTTGGAATCATCCTGTGTGGTTTCCAATCGTCTTGGGTTTATTAATACTCGTGGCTTTGTTAATTCCCGCTATTCATGTTTATCGCCGTAGTGCTAAGGAAACTTTGCAATGATCCAATATATTATTCGTCGCTTTCTTTATGCTTTGCCATTGTTAATCGGTGTGAATATTCTGACGTTTGTGTTGTTTTTTATTGTTAACAGTCCTAATGACATGGCGCGTATGCAATTAGGTCAAAAACGTGTGACGGAACAGGCAATTACAAATTGGAAACAACAACATGGCTACGATTTGCCATTGTTGTGGAATGCAACAGCGACGAATGAAGAAAAAGTGACGCAAACCATCTTTTATCAAAAATCAGTAGGATTGTTTTTATTTCGCTTTGGTGTTTCGGAGAGCGGAAGAAATATTGGTGCTGATATTCAGGAGCGGATGTGGCCCAGCTTAGCCTTAGCCTTACCGACATTGATTGTCGGATTGTTAGTTGATGTGACGTTTGCTTTGATGATGGTATTGTTTAGGGGAGGGTATTTAGAGAAGACAGGTATTGTTTTGTGTGTGGCGTTGATGTCCATTTCCTCATTGTTTTATATCATCGGTGGGCAGTTCATTGTCGCTAAGGTATTAAAGTTAGTCCCTATATCAGGCTATGATGATGGTTTTTCTGCGATTAAATTCCTGATATTGCCTGTTATCATTGGTGTTTTTTCGGGTGTCGGTTCTGGGGCCAGATGGTATAGAACTTTGTTTTTAGAGGAAGTGGAAAAAGATTATGTTCGGACTGCCAGAGCAAAAGGACTCTCTGAAACTCAAACGTTATTTAGGCATGTCTTGCGTAATGCTATGATTCCAATACTAACGGGTGTCGTAGTGATTTTGCCATTATTATTTATGGGCAGTTTAATCATGGAATCGTTTTTTAGTATTCCTGGTTTGGGAAGTTACACGATTGATGCGATTAATAGCCAGGATTTTGCTATTGTTCGAGCAATGGTATTCTTGGGTTCGGTGCTGTATGTGATTGGCTTATTGTTGACCGATATTTCTTATACCTTGGTTGACCCTCGGGTGAGGTTATCCTAATGGTTATTTTATGGACGGATGCACTGATATTTGTGCTGATTATTGTTATCTGTGCTTTAGCGATATATTTACGGGATAAAGAACATATTAAGCGCCCGTTACAGAAAATAGCGGGTAGTAAAGTGGGAGTTGCTTCTCTGGTTGTATTGTTGTTTTTTGTATTGATTGGTTTGATTGATTCATTGCATTTCAAACCGACCCAAGATAAAAGTAATGAGGTAATAAGCTGCCTGGATTACTTGGCTAAGCCTTTAATAGAGCATGTTGAGAAAACCTATTCAGCGCCCTTTGCTACTACGCTTTATAGTAAAGAAATTGTGGTGTTGGAAGACGGATCTACCCAGTGGGGTTATCCCAGGTTGCTTTATGGAGGAAGTTATCTGGTAAACCCAGAAAGTGATCTGATTCCTGATGTTTCAAAAAAAGCGATTTATGGTCTTGCTCAAGGTGTTGCTTACGGTAGTTTGCCAATATTGTTCTATCTTGCAATAAGTTATAAGCGACAAAGAAAATGGATTAAGCTTGAACCCATTCCGGCAAGTACGCGGACCGTCTTGTTGGTTACATTTGTTATTGTTTCACTGGGCTATGCATTAAATTACTTATCGTCCTATTATCATGTTTTTGGTACAGATAAGGTGGGTGAAGATGTATTTTACCAAACAGTAAAGAGTATTCGTACGGGTTTGGTGCTAGGGACCTTGACTACGCTTATTATGTTGCCATTAGCAATAGTGTTTGGTATTCTTGCAGGGTACTTTCAGGGATGGCTGGATGACATTATTCAGTATTTGTACACGACGCTTAACTCAATTCCAAGTGTTCTGTTAATAGCTGCTTCCATATTAATGGTTCAGGTGTATATCACGAATCATGAGCAAAGTTTTACTAGTGTTATCGTGCGTGCTGATATGCGCTTGCTGTTTTTGTGTTTAATTCTGGGTGTGACCAATTGGACGGGCTTATGCCGATTACTCAGGGCTGAGACATTAAAGCTTAGAGAAATGGAATATGTGCAAGCAGCGCGTGCTTTAGGTGTAAAGAAATCAACAATTTTGATTCGTCATATTTTACCTAATGTAGTCCACATTATACTTATATCGGTTGTATTGGATTTTAGTTCATTAGTGTTAGCTGAGGCGGTTTTATCCTACATTAATATAGGCGTTGACCCGACTACTTATAGTTGGGGTAACATGATCAATGGGGCACGGCTTGAACTGGCCCGTGAGCCAATCGTTTGGTGGTCTCTATCAGCTGCTTTTATATTTATGCTTGCACTTGTTTTGGCGGCAAATTTATTTGCTGATACAGTACAGGATGCGTTTGATCCAAGGCGAAATGCGGAGTAGTATTTTAGGTTTTATTTATACAAAAAAGCTGATATAATGGACAATCTTAGTTGGATGCTGTGTAAGAACAGTCGGTTTATAACATATATTTAGGGAGAAACCATGCTTATATTGACACGTCGAGTAGGTGAGACTTTGATGATAGGTGATGAGGTGACTGTCACTGTTCTTGGAGTGAAAGGAAATCAAGTGCGTATAGGTGTCAATGCACCAAAAGATGTTTCTGTGCATAGGGAAGAGATTTACGAAAGAATCAAAAAAGAGCAGGCTGGTTCTACTGATTCTGAAGATTAAAGAGTTTTAGGAGAGATGGCCGAGTGGCTGAAGGCGCTCCCCTGCTAAGGGAGTATGGGCTTTAACTCCCATCGAGGGTTCGAACCCCTCTCTCTCCGCCATTTTTGAAAGTTGTTTTTTAAATAAAAAATTGACACAGGCTGTTAAGTTAAATATAATAAGCGGCTCAATAAGGCGCCCGTAGCTCAGCTGGATAGAGTAATCGGCTACGAACCGATCGGTCGGGAGTTCGAATCTCTCCGGGCGCGCCATTGAAGAAAAGATTATTCCCCTGTAGCTCAGTCGGTAGAGCGGATGACTGTTAATCATTAGGTCGGCGGT
>CAIPPE010000188.1 GCA_903866825.1 uncultured Methylococcaceae bacterium | reverse complement strand
GCTGGAAACTCGAAGCGTGAAACCCAAGAGAAATTTACTCTTTATCAAGAAAGCGGCGTAAAAGAGTATTGGATAGTTTATCCTTATGAACAGTCAGTACACCAATTTGTGTTAAATGAACAAACAGAAAAATACGAACTCATTACGATGTATTCAGGTGAGGATAAAGCCAGTCCGGCGTTATTTCCAGATCTGCTGATTGACTTGGCTGAAGTATTTGCAGAGTAACTTTAGCCAAACCCTCAGGTCTTTGGATAGCGTTTGTATTTAAAACCCAAAGCCTGTTACTAGTCCCGAAGTAGTGTGTTGGAAACGCCATTAGCGATGTAGCTAGCAGTCAGTCTTTCAGTTATTGCTGCTGAGGGGGCTTCAATTAAAATGTTTGCACTTTCTGATAAACCTGTCAGTGAGAAACTAACCTAAATTACTGGTAATAATTAGGGTCAACTGTGTTTTATGATTAATGCTAGAATTAACCAATTCCTAATGTAGATAAGTGGCTATGGCAAAGATTGACGAAATAAAAGAGTCATTAAATACATTGAGAACAGCATTGAGTTTATTAAGCGCATTTCTAATTGCTACCGGCGGAGCAATAGGTACCTTATTTAAAGCAGGTGATATTGATGTGTTATTTTGGATGTGTGTGTTTTTTATGATGCTGTTTATTTTTGCTGGTTTTATTGTGATTAGTAAAATTAAGCAAAAAACAAAAGAAATCGGAGAGTTATGATGGCTATTTTTGCAATGTTAGCTTTAGGTATCGCTATTTTTTTGATGTTTTTGTATTTAACAAAAGTAGGGTAATCAAGTCTGCAAACCCTTGCTAGGTTTTACCGGATTTTGACTATGTTCATTATGACTAAAGTATTTGCCGAGTAACTTTAGCCATATCACTAGCCGTGAATCCTTCGCTTATTTTAGCCAGGCATCAAAGCGGTCTTTTATGTTCTGCGCAATCACTTCTGGCGAGTTAAAAGACGTATCAATGACCAGGTCATAATTGCTGTGATTTCTAAAGTGGATGCCATACAGTTGGTTGAAGCGTTCGTCTTCAATGGCTTGGCGCTTTAAATTATTTTCCAGGGTAATCTCTAGGGAAGGGTTCTTTTCATCATGACGAGCAGCACCAAATACCCGTTCGGCACCGACTACTGGATCAACCGTTAAAAAGACCTTAAAGGCACTGGGAATAAAATGCCAGGCTAAACGGGAGTCTAAGATCAAGTTATCCTGGGTTTTTCCCAGATTAATAACGTAAGAATCAATTTCATCATCAATGCTGCGGTCTGTTTGAGAAATCTTATTCAACTCAAGGGTCGTTAAGCCTCGCTGCGTTGCGATGGCGCGTTGGATAGTGCCCGTACCAATAATATCGAATTGAGTTAATTCTTTAAGTGCGGTCGCTACGGAAGATTTTCCACTGCCGATATCTCCCGACATTACAATGATATGTTTCATATTAACGTTAACCTTTGCATTGAATAGCCTGTTTAAAAAGCTGCTAATGATACCATTAATGCTGTTATCATTAGCCCAACAACAATGTAATTTTTTGAAAACTAATTGGCCCGTGATACATGAGCAGATGCTGTTTATTTCTGTAGCTGGGTTATGAAAAATTTGATTAATACCGGAAGCTAAGTTCTACATGATCCATTCGATTAGCAAGGATAAACTGTCCTTTATAGCGACATTCAGGGATGAGTTAACCTTATTCGCATTTTTTGCAATCTATTTAATTGCTTGGACACTCTGTGCACAATTCCTGCCTTCCGCTTCGGAATTAGATAGTACCGAGCAGGTCGTCTGGTCTCAGAGCTGGCAGTGGGGTTACTACAAGCATCCACCATTACCTTCATTGTTATTGTATGTTCTGAATGGCTTGTTCAATGGGCCTTCTAAGGGGCTAAATGCATTTGCAGCACAAGGCTGTAATGTAGTGGCATTGTTTTATGTCTGGCTATTAGCTAAACAAATTTTATCAAGAAAGTTGGCTATTGTTGCGGTATTAATCACCTCTTTAATTGCCTATCATAATTTTAGGGCATTTCCGTTTAACCACAATACGGTTTCTTTACCGTTTACTGCGGCGGCATGTTATTACTTTTATCGTGCAATACAGATGCCTGAGCGCCTGTTGAACTGGTTTTTGCTGGGCCTGGTTTGCGGCTTGGCTATGTTAAGCAAATACAGTATTCTTCTAGTGATAGCCAGCTTCTTTGTGGTGATACTTTGGTATCGTTTATTCAAAAATATAAACGTTATTCTTGGCTTACTACTGAGTATTGTTGTATTTTTGGTCGTTATTTCTCCTCATGTGTATTGGTTAGCGGAAAATAATTGGCGCCCGTTCCATTATCTACAGGATAAACTCACTGAATCAGGCAATATAGCCAGTATTTTGTTTGGTTTTATTACGACTCAATTAATTCGCTTGAGTTTTGCTGTACCTGCCTTATTAGGAATCTGGATTTTTATTAAGACGGGACGTATTCACAAAGCCGAATTGAATGCAGGCAAATCATCCGAACAGGCCAGCTTTGATCGACATTTTTTATGGGCCATTCTGGTTACGCCGCTTATCCTGGCTTTGTTGCAACTGTTCTTGTTAGGTAGTGAGTTAAACAGTAACTGGATCAGTGCGTTTTTTCTACCGTCAGGTATTTTATTGACGGTGGTGTTCTTTAAGGACTGGGATAGTACGCAGCTATTAAAACAGGTCTCTCTTTTGACCTGGATTACACAGGCAGTGATTTTGGTTTTTTTCTTTGTGCTTGCGGTCATTTATCCAAATTACGTGGGGAGCGCTTCAAGATTAACGTTTCCAAGTCAGGCGTTGGCCGATAAAGTTAATGAAATCTGGCGTAGCCAACAGCAGGCTCCATTAACAATTATTATCTCGGATTATTGGTCGGGTGGTAATGTTTCGCTTCATATACGTCCTGAGCCTATGGTTCTAATAGACAATATGGAAGAAAAGTCTCCCTGGGTGACTGAGCAGGATGTGAAGTCTTGTGGTGCGTTTATTCTGGTTAATCCAGCCGAAATGTCTGAAACTTATCGGCAGTTACTGGAGCGCTCGGCGATTAAAGGTGAGTTTATTTTGCCGTGGGGATTTGCTCCAAAAGGTAAAGACCTGCACTATTTATGGGCGATTAAACCACCTGAAACCAGTGACACAGGCTGTCGGTTTACTCATAACTAAAGTGCAGGATTAATGACGCTTTTTTGCATCAACACCAATACGGGCTTTGATGAGGTAGTGGGGTCTATTTTTAACCTCTTCATAAATTTTGGCGATGTATTCGCCAATAATACCTAAACTGATCATAATAAAGCTGCCGATTAATAACAGACAAATGATAATAGTGGCAAAGCCTGAGACTGCCTGACCATACATCAAGGAAATAAGCGTGTCAGCAATGACAAAAAAGCCCAGTATTAAGGTTGCAAAGCCAAGAAAGGTAATTATTCTTAACGGTAAGGAAGTAAAAGAAGTGAGTGCTGTAATCGCCAGTTCCAGCAATGACATAAAAGACCATTTACTTTCATCCCCTTGTCGGCTTGCCACATCAAAATAGAGATAGTGCTCAGAGAAGCCTAACCAACTGGTCAATCCTCGGAAAAAGCGCTCTCTTTCGGGTAATTGATGAACAATAATATCGACAATCTCTCGATCCAATAATTTGAAGTCTGAGGAGTTTTTTATATTAATGCCACCTAAACTGGAAATCAGGTGATTAATAACATAGGCAGAAGCCCTTTGTCCGAATGAATCTTCTTTACGATCACGTTTTACCGCATGAACGATTTGAGCCCCTAAACGCCATTGTTCAATCATATCTGGAATTAAGGCGGGTGGATGCTGCAGGTCAGCGTCAATAATAATCACCGCTTCGCCTGTTGCATGTTCCAACCCGGCTAACATGGCGGCTTCTTTACCAAAGTTTCGACTTAAAGCAACGCCTTTAATTCTATGATCATGAGTTGATAAGAGATCGACTTGTTGAAAAGTCTGATCATTACTGCCGTCATCGACCACAATGATTTCCCAGCTACTTCCACTGGTTTCAAGTGTTTCAGCAATGGTTTTAATGGCAATGGCTAAGCCTTGGCCTTCATTATAAGCAGGCACAATTGCACTAATAACAGTGGGGGCTTGGGGTGATAAGGTCATGTTCTAGGTTTTTTGTCTGTAATCGTGTTTTATAATGTAAATCGGCGCGTTATTATAGGCGTGACTTTAGTGAGTGATTAACTGTTTAATAGCGACTTAAACGTATGTTGAATTGCTTGTACAAATCATGCACTTTAGGGTTTTTTAACAGCTCAAGTTCGGCTGTCCAATCATGATAGCATAACAGCTTGGGATCTGAAATTTGAGTAGGATCAAAGTGTCCAGGATGGCACATCAACTCGTAGCGATATCCCGGCTTAAATCTTCCGAAAATCAGAGTCAAATAATCGTAGTCAAGCTTGCCGCTACGGCTCAATCCTAAAAATAGAGGGGTGACTTGTTTGGTGCGCCATTGATTAAACGCATACATACTCTGAATGAGAGTATTGCGGATGAGTGTTGAGCGATTAAAGGGGCTAACCCAGTCAGCTTGAGTTAATCGAACATTCGGAATGTCATAAGTTTGTGCTAATTCCAGGGTCAAGGGAAACAATAGCGGAAGCATATGGATATGCTCATGCGAGTTTAGAAATACCAGCTTATGCCCTTGACAGGCTTCAATCTGGGCAGACCATTCAAGCCGGATATCCGAGAGGGTAATTCTCTTGGTTAATAGCAAACGGCTCATGGTATAAGTGCCAGGAAAACAGCCGTTCCAGGCCGATAACTTATCTGTTATTGGCAACGTTAAGGGGCGTCTTGAGGTTAGATTTAGATGCACACCTAAGTCCAGGTTTTTAACTGGCTTAAGCCATTCAAGTTGGGTCTTTAAATCAGGGCTATTGGCTAGAATACCTGTTGCGGTTATAGCACCTGATTTGGCTGCATCCAAGATTCCTTCACTAACGCAAGGATAGTAGCCATAGTCATCAGCATTAATGATTAACTCAATGGGCGCACGATTAGTCATTTTTTCTGGGAATGGGCATGAAAGAGAGAGAATTGTCTAAAGCTTTTAACCAGATCCAGGCGCAATTTGACTGCTTCAGGAAGACTATTGACTAATTCGCTTTTGACAGCATAAAAATCATGGTTTGATTCGGTTAAGCTGGCTTGCAAGGCATCAATTGTTTCTAAGTCGATGGCCTGACCTTCTAAATAAAACTGGGCAGAGTAAGGTCTTCTGTTGAAATAAAGTAAGTGCTCGTCAGGTTGGGCGACTTTTTGATAGCTTTCTATGAGTTGTTGTTGTGATTTAAAAAAATCTACATTTGGATAATGATAGTAAAGTATTAATCCTACAAAGGATAGAGGAACGCACAAGGCTAAAACTCGCCGGTAAACGCCCTGAATTCTTACCCAGTCAGCCAGTAAAATAGCAAGGCCTGCCAGGCCGGTAAAAGTATAAGTCCAGATGATATTAGCCGAGAACGTAAAGAACAGTAGAGGCGCTAGCATCCACAATAAACAATAGAGCCTCCAGCCGTCGTTTGAGTTGATTAACTCAACTGATTTTTTCTTTAGTAAAGCCTTAACAATAATGACTAGAAAAACTAAAGACCAAGGGAATGCACCACCTAGCCAATATAGCCAAATTGTTCCATGGGGTTGAGCGTGACCATTACCATAAAGGTCACCTGTCCAACCACTTTCGGTAAAGCGTTTCAAGTGTTCTCCGATAAAAAAGTATTCCAGGAAGCCTGGGGTTTTATCTTCTGCAATTAAATACCAGGGAGCACTGATAGCCAGCATGAGTAAAGTACCTTTTATCCAGGGTATTCTCTTCCAGACACGTAGCCATTCATTGCTGATGAGTGTCCAAAGTCCAATGCTGATACCTGAGAGTACGATGGCTATAGGTCCCTTAGCTAAAAGTCCAATGCTTAAACCGATAAAGAATAGATACGACCAAAGAGTATTGCCTGGTTCACGTAGTGCCAACCAGAATGAAGCTAGCGTTAGTGTGACACCCAGGTTCATGCACACATCCATTGCTACCGTACCTGACATGACAAAAAACAGTACGGTGCTGGCTAGAATAATAACAGCCGCAGAAGCGGTGGTCCGGTCACGTTGAGTTTTGACGAGATGGTAAATAATCCACAGGATGCTTAAGCTTAACAGGAAGGAGGGTAAGCGGGCAAAAAACTCATTAATACCTCCTAAGCCAAGGCTGGAGGCGGTTAACCAGACAGTAAGAGGAGGTTTGCCCCAAAAGGGAATTCCGTAATCAATCAAGGGGGTTACCCAATTACCTGTTTCTAACATCTTACGACCCATTTCAGCATACCGGGATTCGGATGGGTCATAGAGTGGATAAAGGCCTAGGGTAAGAATCCGGATGACTAAGAGTGTGATGAGTATTCCTGGTCCGGTTAATATTTTTTGTAGACTACTGGGTGATTTAGCATCGACCGTTTGTTTTAAGGAGTCCATTTTAAATGTCCAGAAGTGATTAGCAAAAAAATTCCAGACTAAGACAATACCCGTGGTGATAATCTGAGCGAAAAGATAATAAAGTTTAGGTGTTAATAGCGTCATTAAACCCAGATTTAAACAAAAGCCCAATGAAGCAATGAGTGCAAACTTGGGTAAGGTCTGTGAGTGTGATTGTTGGCTTTTAAAAGTGAGCGAATAATTTAAAACATAATTAATCAATAATCCAGCCAATGCACCCCATCCAGAACCCCAAACAGGATTAACGGCATAAAACTCAACAAGACAATAGAGTATCGAGTAATGTACGACAGTTCCGATGGCGCCAACCAGTATAAAGGCGAGAAATTTAAAGATCATGTATTACTGATGATAAAGTAAGGACTAAATTTAAAGTTATTCGTTGACGAGTATTTCAATTCGATAATGCCCTAAACCCTCAATGCCCAATATATCGGCTAACCAGGGTAATGTTTGTTGCATATCGTTAGCTAGAGTCCACGGTGGGTTAATAACAATCATGCCACTGGCGGTCATGCCGTGTTCTTCAGTGTCGGATGTGATACCCAACTCAAATAACTGTATATTTTTTATGCCACTGTTTTTAATGGCCTGCTCTAACTGTTGATTACGTTTACGGTCCACGACTGGATACCATAGCGCGTAAGTACCTATAGCAAAACGCTTCACCATTTGTATCAAGCTTTCTACGACCCCCTGATAATCGCTTTTAACTTCATAAGAAGGGTCTATTAATACCAGTCCACGATGTTCCTTGGGAGGTAACAAACCTAAGCTATGTTTTAAACCCTCTTCATGAAATACTTTTATACGTCTGTCTTTTTTTACAGCCGTTGTTAACAACTGGATTTCTGTTGAGTGTAATTCGTGCAATAACAAACGATCATGAGTACGCAAAAATTGTTGAGTTATTAAGGGTGAGCCAGGGTAATCGGTCAGATGTCCCGTACAGTTAAATTGCTTAACGATATTGATATACGCAGCAACAGGATCTGGTGGATTGGAACACTGCCATAACCGACCAATACCGTTTTCAAATTCTTTATTTTTTAAAGCAAAATCACTGTTTAGTTTATAGTCGCCAGGGCCTGCATGTGTATCAATACAACAGAATGGCTTATCCTTTTTTGCGAGATGTTCAAGGATTTTGATTAGGACACTATGTTTTAAAACATCGGCAAAATTGCCTGCGTGGAATGAGTGTCGATAACTGAGCATTGGGTGGAGTTATAAGATTGAAACGGCTATTTATTTGAATACTTTATCAAATATTGTCATACCTATCTCAAAGGTAATGAGCCAGATGATAATCCATTCGAGTATCGTTGAGTGTCTATGTTTTTGCTCATCAGCCAACATTTCAAATAACTCATGAATCGTTTCCAGTTTTTTTGATAATACTTGTGTGCGCGGAGCTATCTCTAAGTATTTCGCTGTTATGCTATAAAAGGATTCATATTCAGGGTATTCCCAAAAAAATTCCGGGGTATCAAGCAAGTCGTAGTTCAAGATTATATCGCTTTTGGTTAAAAACAACTGCCCGCGAATCTTGGCTATTTTATGACGACTTAATTTAATACTGCCATTTTCGGCTAATGATTTGGGAATGTAACTGGTGTTATTAATAGTTGTTATCGCATTGGTTTCAAAAGACGCCAATTTAATTGATTGGGCCATACCTTGAGATAAGGCAAAAATTAAGATTGGATCTGAAGATTCAATTTCAATATGATCCTCAATGATACGGGTGTTTGTGCAATTGAGGGCAAAGGTAAATGAATCTTCTTCTATAACTGCTAGCGGGTTTTCAGCATGTTCCAATAACAAGAGGTGTAATTTAGCCTGTTGCTCATTACTGACATTCCAATGGACTACCGCGCCATAAGAAAATACGATAGACCAGGAATCTTCATCCTCAATAAGTAGGGCACCTTTGATGATTCTAATGAGGGTTGATTCGGAAAGGACAGCGGCTAATTCATTAATATCAAACTGTAATGCCAGGCAAAAAGCTGAACATTGTTTAATGGGGTTGTTTTCAGACATATTGGATTTATTTTGTATTATCAACTGCAACAATAGTTAAATTGTAACGCAGTTGATAATGTGTTGGTTAGAATGCAGATAATTATTTATCTGCAATGATGACTAACCACCCGTTTTCAGCTTCACAGTGGGGTGATTTAGCTTTTACCATTATGTTAATACGTGCGGGTGTGTTAACTAACGAAGCGGGTAGTTTACCTTTAAATATATAATAAGGGTCTCTAAATTCTGCGCTTAGTTCGACGGGTATGTTCTTTACTGTTGCAAAAACCTGTTCGGGATTATCAATATTAAAGGCTAGAAATGAGAACTCCGCCTCGGGAACTACTGTACTTAAATGAGGAGGAAGAAATTTACCCAGGTTTGGTTTTCCACATGTTTTGGCGCTGCCACCACCGCCACTCATCCCGCCACCATGACCACTGTGATGTTCTGAAGCATTAATTGCAGTAGTTGCTAATAAAGAGGCGATTGAGAGTAGAGCGAGTAGTATTACTTTTTTCATTGACTTATTCCTCATGTTTTATTTTTAAACACGCCGAGTATTGTTATTATTCTAGGCGGTTGTTTTATTAAGTATGCTAATTATATTCATAAAACTTCAATCAAGTACTATAGAAAATCTAATGAGTCTGAAAACGGCTCTGTCATGTAAAATACCAGACCAATAACCATACGCTTTTTTGTTTTGCAGATAACACTTTAAAATTTAAACATG
>CAIPPE010000187.1 GCA_903866825.1 uncultured Methylococcaceae bacterium | reverse complement strand
CGGTTGGTATCATGAAAGATTGCTGGTTCTTTCTAAAACTATTTAAACCTCATCGAGTTTGGTTAGTCAGTGGCACACTACTGTCCTTGTTAACTACGTTAGCCTCTATTACTTTATTAACTTTGTCCGGCTGGTTTATCAGTGCGTCGGCCATTGCCGGATTGTTGGTGATCGATGGTAATGCCTTAACATTTAATTTTATGCTGCCTGCGGCACAAATACGCGCCTTGGCTATTACACGCACCTTGGGGCGTTATGGAGAGCGCGTAGTCACTCATGAAGCCACTTTCCGGGTACTGGCAAGTATTCGTGGCTGGTTTTTTCAACAACTGATTCCTTTAGTACCGGGTCGCTTATCATTGATGCGCAGTGGTGATTTACTGTCGCGGATGACCGCCGATATTGATGCGTTAGATGCCCTGTATTTACGCTTGCTTGCACCGATGACTGTCGCGCTATTAGGTATCATAGGCGTCACTGTCTTTTTAGCCTGCTATACCCCGATCATTAGTTTAACGACAGGACTGATTTTAATCGTTGCCTCGGTTTGGGTGCCTTGGCTTTTTAATCGTTTAGGACAAGAGGGTGCAGAGCAAATAATCGTTTTGGTAGCCAACTTTAGAATTCGTAACATTGATATGTTGCAAGGACTTTCAGAGTTAATTACTAATCAGGCTTATGGCCGCTTTAGTAACACTCTAAGTCAATTTTCAGATTTGATGATTAACACCCAGCGTCTGAATAACCGTTTATCAGCCATCTCTTCAATCATTACTTTCTTACTATCTCAGGTGAGTGTATTAATCACCTTAATCCTTTCGACACTTTTATATGCAGAGCAGGTGTTATCAGGGGCTGAAGTTGCACTGCTTATTTTTTGCGTCATGGCTGTGTTTGAGTTAGTCACACCCTTACCGCTGGCGATGCAAATGTTAGGTAAGACTCAAAAAGCGGCTCAACGGATACGGCAAGTCGCTGATATGCCACCGACAACGCTTAACCCTCTTGAGTCGGCTGCATTACCAAAGCAGTATGATATAGGGTTAGATAATGTTAGCTTTCGTTATTCGGAACAACACGATTGGGTTTTAAAGAATATTAATTTGAATCTTCCCCAAGGCAGTAAGACAGCTATCATAGGAATAAGCGGTTCGGGAAAAACAACATTACTGCATTTGTTAATGCGTTATTATGATCCCGAAATAGGGCAGGTATTATTAAATGGACAGTCTCTAAAACACTGGCACACTGATCAACTGATGACCTGCTTTGGAGTACTCTCTCAACGCAGCCAATTATTTGCTGCCAGTATTAGAGAAAACCTGTTAATTGCCAAACCGGAAGCCTCAGATAAAGAATTAACGACTGCCATTAAAGCGGCAGGACTGGAAAAGTTTTTGAGTTACTTACCTGAAGGTTTAGAAACCTGGGTTGGAGAAAGTGGCGTAAAAGTATCGGGTGGCGAAGCAAGACGCATTGCCTTGGCGAGGTTATATCTTAAAAATGCACCTATTTTAATTTTGGATGAGCCGACTGAAGGCTTAGACAGTGATACCGAACGTGATGTTTTTAACGCTTTAAGCGTTTTTGCTCATAATAAAACCGTCATTATGGTAACGCATCGTGAAGCTGGTTTAGGCTTGGTTGATGTTGTTTATCAGGTGGAACAGGGCATTTTGAAACAGGTGCAGCAATAAGCTCAATGTTACTTAGACACGACAACGACAGCAATACATGTTAATTTTTAAATTTATTATTGATTAATGGAGAGT
>CAIPPE010000186.1 GCA_903866825.1 uncultured Methylococcaceae bacterium | reverse complement strand
CAACGTAAATATATTGACTTTATTGATTTCTATGCCAATCTAAGCGAAGCAGAAATGACTGAGTTTCGTACAAACTATCTAAACAAAGCAGGTGAGATGATGGGGCTAGCGCAAATACTTAAACAGGAAGGTCTTGAGGAGGGTAGACAAGAAGAAGCATCTAAGCTTTTCTTGTTATTACTAAAATCAAAATTTGGTTCAGTCAATCAACAATTACAGGATAAAGTGCGTACTGCAAACGCTGAACTGATTGAATCATGGACTAAACAAATTTTTGATGCAACTACAGCAGAAGAGTTATTAGACGGTTAGTTAGTTCTTGGTACACTGGGCACTTACCTACAGCAAGTTATGATTCCTATTGCGGTTGCTGGCAAGCACATCATGGATGAGGTTAGTATGTTACAGGCAGGGCGTGAATATCTGGTGCTTTATTCATGTCTGAATTTAAAAGCGTTGAGAGTTCTTTTGTTATATGATAAATCTAAAGACATTTATAGAAGATTGAAGCTATGCAACTTACTTTAGAAATTCCTGATCAGTATATTCAAGGTCAAAACCAAAGCCAAACGGCAAATCAGATTAAACTGTATGCCGCCTTGTTGATGTTTCAGTCCGGTCAATTGTCCAGAGGTGCAGCTTGTGAGTTTGCTGGTGTTGATATTTATGATTTTAACTTAGCCTGCAAGCAACATCATATTAGCGTGATAAATACCCCAGCAGAATCTATAGAAGCAGACGTATTGCGCTTTCAACAACGTCATCATTAATGATTGTAATTGCAGATAGTTCTGCATTGGTAGCATTATCAATATGTAAGAGCTTGTCATTGCTTGATACCTTATTTGGCGATGTCAAAGTGCCCCAAGCTGTTTATGAAGAAGTATGCATTATTAATAAGGCTGAGTCTGAAGTATTGAAAGCTTACTTACAAGGGAAGGTCTATGACTTTATAGAGCCAATTAACATTGAAAAATCAAATGGACTGGGTAAAGGCGAACTTGCTGCTATCAGTTTATACAAAAAGCTTTCAGCCGACTTATTGTTGATTGATGATGCAAGAGCAAAAAAGGTAGCTTATCTCAATAATCTTGAGGTCATGGGAAGTTTAGGTGTTTTGCTTTTAGCCAAAAAGGAAGGCGTGATTTCTGAGATTAAACCTTTATTGAACTTGTTAAAATATTCAGATATTTTTGTAAGTGAACATATTTTAGATCAAGTGTTGTTGATGGCAGGAGAAGCATCGAAGTAGAAAGGACAGTTCTCTTTATACAGCAGCCTTAATCACCACTAAGGATAGTGTCATCTGCTCATAACATAAACTTGTTACTCTACCGTGGTAATAAAACTAAATTTATTACCAAGTGGAAATGGAAATCTACGGATATTGTTAAAAACAGGTTACTTGTTTACCACATATAGGATTCTATTTTTCAATAGAAATCTTCATTCGGAATTTCGGAGCATTCTCGTTATGAATAAAGAAAGATTGTTAGGCCGTACAAGTTTATCTCATGCAATACATACTATTTTAGCTGGCGGCTTGTTGTTAATCAGCTTACCTGGAGGCGCTTATGCCGAAAGTGAAGAATCTAACTCAAACCAACTGGTTGTCACCAGCAGTTACTACGAAGTTGATCCTATTATTAGCCCCGCGCTCGACAGTACTGTTGCAAGCAATCCAGGATTGTATACACAGCTTGCAGGTAAAACAGCTGGCAAAACTGTCAATGCGATTGCCGATGGCAAATTTCCAGAAGTATTTAACAACAACACAATAGATGGTAGCTTTGGTGTGAGCACACCTATTTATGTCAGTCTTGTTAATAGTCACACTGGAAAAACCAAAAAAAGCTATAACATTACTGATATCGCTGCTAATCAGGGTAATGCACTGGTAACCAGCTTCAGCTCTAAATCAGAATTGGCTATTAATCTGTCGACAGATGGTAAATCGCTAACTTTCATGGGCTACGATGCGATCCCTGCCTTATTGGACATTTCTAATAGTAATACGCCTGGCGTCTTTGATCCAACTAATCCAACTAATGGTAGTGCTACAGCGGCCAACGGCACTGGTTTTATTGCAAAACCAACCTACAGAAATGTGGCGCAGATTGATGCAGATGGAAGTCTTCATGTGACCCAAACAAACGCTTATAGCGGTAACAATGGTCGTGCTGCAATTTTGGATAGCACCACTAAAACCTATTTTATGGTAGGTAACGCTGGGAATTCTGGAACAGGCCCCAAAAATGCCACGCTAGACACCTTAAGTGCTGATACCGGTGTAGAAAGCATTTTAGCCGGTAGCTTAAACCCGACTACATCAGTAGTAGGCATCTATACCAACACAACAACTGGCAATGCTAAAGGTGACCAGCATGGTTTCTCGATTACTCAGTTGACTAATCCAGCGACAGGTTTGCCTTACGCACCCGACAAAACTGGCAAAGATGACAACTTTCGTGGCACTACAGTTTTCAATAACACACTCTATGCCACTAAAGGCAGCGGTGGTAATGGTGTCAACACTGTTTATCAAGTAGGTAATGGCGGAGATCTGGACACGCTTAACGGCAACAGCCCTATCACTATTCTAAACGGCTTACCGACTATTTTAGCTACCAATCTGGTTTCTGGTACTGGATTAGAAGTTAATGCGGGCCATTACCCATTCGGCATCTGGTTCGCTGACGCGAATACATTATATGTAGCCGATGAAGGCAACGGTAATCTTGTCGATGTTAGCACACCTGCAAACAAATACGCCGGTCTGGAAAAATGGGTATTTGACGGCACTACCTGGAACCTGGCTTATACATTACAAAACGGCCTTGACTTAGGTGTTAATTACACTGTTTCAGGTACAGCTCGTGACGGATCTGTCGGCAGCTATACAACAGCGACTGGTGGATTAAGAAACTTAACGGGTCGCGTAACTGACGATGGCACTGTAGAAATATTTGCAACTACATCAACTGTCAGTACTTCGGGTGATCAAGGCGCTGATCCCAATAAGTTAGTAAAAATTACTGATAAGCTGCATGCAACAACGTTACCTGACGATGAGTCATTCCGTACTCTGAAGACTGCTGAATACGGTGAAGTGTTAAGAGGGGTTGCTCTGGTTAACGAAGAATTTAAACTGGCTAAAGAGCATGATAGAGACGGTGACAGCGACTAAACTGTCTAATTGATAAAGTGAAATAAGACCTAAGGATGGGATGCTTCCAGCAGTTGGCTATTTAATAGCCAACTGCTGGAGCTAACAAATAGCCCTCAAATTAAAGCTCAATACGGATTCCAAGCTCCACAACCTGATCAACCGGAATTTTAAAGAAATCAATGGCACTGCTAGAGTTATGATATAAAAATCTAAACAATGCTCTGCGCCATTTCGGCATTGGACTTTTATTACGGAATGATATCTGTTCACTGCCTATAAAAAATGAAACGTCTTTTGGATCATAGTTCAAACCTTGTTGAGCGCATAACTCCAATGCGCGACGTACGTCAGCATTCTGCTTGAAACCGTAGTAAAGTTTCACCCGATAAAATGTTTGCTCTTCTCCAAAGGTTCTAATTTTAACCAAACGATCTTCTTCTACATAGGGTGCGTTAGTCGTTACGATGGTTAACACGATCACTTGCTCATGCAAGACATGATTATGTGCAAGGTTATGTAAAAGCACTTGTGGGACACCGTGTAAACTTCTAGTTAAATAAATCGCTGTGCCAGGTACTCTCAGTAATTTGTCCTTTACTTTCTTCTCAAAGTCCTCGAATAACACGCGGCGCTCATCCATATATTTTGACAATAATTCACGTCCCTTAATCCAGGTCGTCAATATCAAAAACAGGAGGGTCGCAACGACCAATGGCAACCAGCCTCCCGTCGGAATCTTTAAACTATTAGAGGAAAGAAAGGCGATGTCTATTGTCAAAAAAACCGATAAAAAAGCCGTACTGGTGTATTTGTTCCATTGCCAAAGTGCCTGAATAACAATAAAGGCTAAAAGCGTGGTAGCCAACATGGTTCCAGTTACTGCAAGCCCGTAAGCAGAAGCCAACGCCGTCGAAGATTTAAAACTGAGTACCAGCACAAAAACCGATACCATCAATAACCAATTGATTGCCGGAATATAGACCTGCCCCTGCTCTTTCCCTGACGTATGCAAAATATTCATCCGAGGGCAATAACCCAGGAGTATAGCTTGCTTGGTCATTGAAAATGCACCCGAGATCACGGCTTGTGACGCGATGACTGTCGCTAAGGTAGCAAGAATCAGCAATGGGTACAGAGCCCAGGTTGGAGCCATTAAATAAAAGGGGTTTTGTATTGCATCGGGCTGTGTAATCAACAACGCTCCCTGCCCAAAATAGTTAAGCAGCAAAGAAGGAAAGACAAAGCCAAACCAGGCGTAACGAATCGGCTTTAAGCCAAAATGCCCCATATCGGCGTACAGTGCTTCTGCTCCAGTGATTGCCAAAACAACGGCACCCATAACCAAAAATCCGTGCCACCCTAACTCCATTAGCACATGCACTGCGTAATAGGGATTTATCGCCATTAATACACTGGGTTCCTGAAGGATGTTAACGACGCCCATTACAGCAAGTAAACTAAACCAGATAACCATGATAGGTGCAAATAGTTTACCCATCTTGCCAGAACCTTTTACTTGCAAAATGAACAACCCACCCAGTACAGCGATAGTAATCGGTAACACATACTCAGCTAATGAGGGTGCGATAATTTGCAAACCTTCGACAGCACTAAGAACCGAGATAGCAGGGGTAATAATGCTATCTCCGTAAAACAATACCGTGCCAAGCAAACCTACCGTAACAATAAAACGCATCCTTTTGGGGTTATCTTTGGAGCCTTGTAATGCCAGCGCCATAAGAGCCATGATGCCACCCTCACCCTTATTGTCGGCACGCATGATAAAAATCGCATATTTGGTGGTTACCACCAGCGTTAATGTCCAAAACACTAGAGATAGCGCCCCCAGTACATGAAGCTTATCAATAGCCAACCCACTGAGAAAAACTTCCTTCAGTGCATACAAGGGGCTGGTACCAATATCACCAAACACAACACCTATGGCTCCAAGCACTAAACCTGTTAGGTGTTCTTTTGAATGATTTTGTAGATTTGATGACATTTTAATTTCCAATTATGTGAACCTCTTAATCTATAATCCGAACCGATTTGATTTTCCTGGCCTTGAATAATCTCATGGGTAACTATAGTATAAACGACTAACTCATCTTAAAGAGCACTTAGCAATGACTACAATCACGCCTTATGACCTTATCGGCGGTGAACAGGCCATCTTTAATCTGGTCAATCGATTTTACTATTATATGGATAGCCTATCCGAAACTCAGGGTATACGCGCCATACACCAACCTAACCTTGATTCCGCCAAAAGCAAGCTTTTCAAATACTTATCAGGCTGGCTGGGTGGCCCTGATTTATTCGTTGAAGAATTCGGTCATCCGATGTTACGTGCCCGGCATCTACCGTTTGCCATTGGTGAATCAGAGCGTGATCAATGGATGTTGTGCATGAACAAAGCCCTGGACGAAATAACGATAGATCCGCATCTGAAAACCAACCTCCAAGCTGCATTGCAACAGTTGGCAACTCATATGATAAATCACTAATTGGATCAAATATCCATAATAAACACTTTCTCTTAATTCCAGGGTGGGGCCTCGCCACTATAAGCAATGAAGCCTTTATCTGTAGGATAAGTGACCGCACCTTGCCCACTATCATTTGAAGAGGCTTTTAACTTGTTTGCCGTACAATTGGCATTATTAGTTACACTAGGCAACCAAGCCGAAAATAAATTGATATCGATGTTACTTGGCACATACCATTTCTTATTGGCCGGATCCCATCTCGCACCCAGAGATTTTGCTTCATCTTTTTGGGCATAAGGAACGGTAAGATAAGTTTTAGAGTCACTCATAGGTTAATCGTAGCTCATTGGTTTCAGTGAAATATATTGTAAGCTATTAACATAATTCACTCAGTGGAAATTTCATGAACCCTGATAATCCGACAATATAACTATAGATTTATAGCCAACAATTTAAACCAAGAACGAGTACAATTTCTAGATCATCGCAATAACTCTATTTAGCCTTTGTCATAAAATGGTAACAATCACTTTGTTACAATGCCGCATTTACCTTTAACTTAATATCTTATGTCTAGTTTTAATATTCTCATTGTTGAAGATGAAGATGCTATCAGAGAAATGTTAGTGATGGTTCTTGATCAGAGTAATTTTGGCTCAATAGAAGCAGCTGATGCAGAAGAAGCCCAGAAATTACTAGATGATAAAGTCCCAGACCTTATTTTATTGGACTGGATGTTGCCAGGCATTACTGGCGTTGAATGGGCTAGACGTTTAAAAAAAGAACCCGTTTATAAAGATATTCCTATCATCTTGTTGACAGCCCGAGGTGAGGAAGAAGATAAGATTAGGGGACTAGAAATTGGTGCAGATGATTACATGACGAAACCTTTTTCACCCAAAGAATTAATCGCTCGTATTCGTGCTGTTTTACGTAGAAGTGGAAAAATACAAGGCCAGGCACAAATCACACTTGGAGATTTAATTCTGGATACGGAACAACATCGCCTCAGCATTAGTGATAAACAGTTAGAAGTGAGTCCAACAGAATTTCGACTCATGCAATTCTTTATGACTCATCCAGATAAAGTCTATACTCGAACTCAATTACTTGATCAGGTTTGGGGGCGTAGCGTCTATATCGAAGAACGTACTATTGATGTTCATATTCGTCGGCTAAGAAAAATCCTTGAAGAACATGGCCGTGAGGATTTAGTTCAAACTGTGCGCGGCTTCGGATATCGGTTTTCCTTGCAAGGTTAAATATATGGGGAACTGGCAAAAAGAAATTACAACGACCCTGCTACTTTTTTTTGCAACGGTCATTATCGGTGGGTTTACAGGACACTTTCTGATATTGCTCTTTTTGCTTATGCTTATGATCATTATCAATCAGGTCAAGCAGATTAACCGCTTTGAAAAATGGATAAGAACCGGTGGACGTGGTAAATATCCCAAAGCCAAAGGCATCTGGGAAGAAATTTATTATCATGTCTACCGTATTAGAAAAAATCAAAAGATCCGCAAGAAGAAGTTAAGCCGCATGATCGATCAGTTTCGACGATCAACAGAAGCCTTACCTGATGCCGCTGTTGTTTTGGGTGTCAATGATGAAATTGACTGGGCTAATAAAGCAGCAAGAGAAACTTTTGGCTTAAAAACTTCTGACAAAGGCCAACGTATTCCAAATTTGATTCGTTTTCCTGACTTTATTCGATATTTAAAAGCGGGTAACTACAAAGAGTCCGTTGTCGTACCCTCACCCATTGATAACCGAATTACCCTGGAAATTCGTATTGTTCCTTATGGCGCTGGCTTAAGATTACTTTTAGCACAAGATATTACTCAGATCAAAAAAATGGAACGGATGCGCAAGGATTTTGTGGCTAATGTTTCCCATGAACTTCGTACTCCACTCACGGTATTAAGAGGCTACCTGGAAACCTTACAGGACATGGATGATGGACACTCTCCTTTATTAACCAGCTCATTTCAGCAAATGCAAGGCCAAACCGAACGTATGCAGCATCTTGTTGATGATTTATTACTGTTAACACGCCTTGAAACCCAGCAAAAAAAGACAGAATGTGTTGATGTCCCCGCCTTACTACACCAAGTCTGTACTGAAGGCGATTCAATTGGCAATGCTTCTGGACGTATACAGTTAACGATAGAAACCAATGCCAATATTGTTGGTGAAGAACAGGAATTGCGTAGCGCCTTTTCTAATTTAGTTACTAATGCACTTAAATATTCACCTGAAGATTGTTCGATTATCGTTCGTTGGTATCGAACTAAAGAATCAGTAATTCTGGATATTACTGATCAGGGTGAAGGTATTTCAAAAGCTGATATTCCACGTGTGACAGAGCGTTTTTATCGGGTTGAAACCAAACGTTCCAAAAAAGTAAATGGGACTGGCTTAGGATTGGCGATTGTCAAACATGTGCTGATGCGCCATAACGGAAATTTAAACATTACTAGTGAGCTTGGTAAAGGGAGTTGTTTTAGCTGTATTTTCCCCGTTAACAGAATCTGTAATTAATGACGATATAAGTCGCCTAACCCCAATAGACTGACAATAATCAATCCCCCACCAATCCAGCGCTTAAATAGTAAATCATTACGCATGATTGCGTGATGAGCCTTCAACCCGAGAACATGCCCAATTGCAGCAATGGGCAACAGGCTCAGTGCGGTAATAAAATGCAGGTTTACTGATAAAACCACAAACGTCGTCATTTTTATACTGACGATTATAAACCAGAGCACAAACAGCGTATCCCGTAGTTGATGTTTGCTAACATTCCGCATATAAACTGCAACCATTAACGGCGCACCCGTCAAAGATATACCCGCTACATATCCACCCAAAACCAGCAATATTCTATCCGCCCAAACATTATGACTCTCAATTCCCCTGTTGAATAACCAGATAAAGCCATAAAACAAGGTGATGGCATAAATAAAGCTATTCAGCCATAACACAGGTAAACTCACCAATCCAAATACACCAACAATGGCGGGTGGAATGATGTAAAAAGAAGAGCGTCTTAAATACTGCCAATCAACATTATGCAATCGGTTTAGTAAGGTTAAGCCGGAGAAAAACAACAAATGTACGCTGATGACAGGTAACCATGTTAATGGATTATTCTGCACAAACAGCATTAGGGGTAAGCCTAGAGCGGCCCCACCAAACCCTAACCCCGTCCTGACAAAACCGGTCCAAACAAACACCAAGGCAACCACTATCATTTGGTAAAGTGATAAATCAAGTAATATCATTTATTTTTAGTTGTCATTATTTAGACAGTCATAAATAGAATAGCTTAAAGATAGACCTTCTTGGATTCTAACCATAACAGTTCTTGAAAGTTGTGCCATAAGTTGCAATTTCATTACAATCTACTCAGCATCTTGCGGAAAATTCTGCGATAATAAAGCCTCGTTATCCCATTAAAATCTTCGATTTATTATACCAGCCAAATAATCTTTTACTCTGCGACTAGCCTATGAAAGCCAAAAATACATTTAACCCCTGTGATTTAGTAATTTATGGTGCACTGGGTGATCTATCGAAACGCAAGCTGATCATTTCTTTGTATCGTCTTGAAAATGCAAATTTCCTTGAGCCAGATACTCGCATTGTCGGTGTTGATTTACATGACATTAACAGTGCAGAATTTATTGATATCGCCCATAAGAGCTTGCAAGCGTTTTTGCACGATACGATTGACAATACGGTATGGGAACGCTTTTCAGCCAGACTTGCCTATCTTAAAATTGATCTCACTCAACCAGAGCAATACAAACAACTTAACTCCGTTATTGACCAAAAATCCAGGATTATGGTCAATTACTTTGCCGTATCACCTTTTTTGTTTAAAAGTATCTGTCAAGGCTTGCACCTATCAGGCGTACTCACTGAAACATCACGCATGGTCATGGAAAAACCCATCGGTCATGATCTGAAATCATCCATAGAAATAAATAATGTCGTCGCCAGTGTTTTCAGCGAAAGTCAGGTATATAGAATCGACCATTATCTGGGCAAAGAAACTGTTTTAAATTTATTGGCCTTACGCTTTGCTAATTCTATTTTTACCACTAACTGGAATCACAATACCATCGATCATATTCAGATCACAGTCGCTGAAGAAGTAGGCATTGAAGGTCGTTGGGATTATTTCGATAAAACGGGTCAGCTACGTGACATGGTGCAAAACCATTTGTTACAAATTCTGACGTTTATTGCGATGGAACCCCCCGTAAATCTTGAAGCTGAAAGCATTCATAATGAAAAGATTAAGGTTCTTAAAGCATTACGCCCCATTACTGCTCAGAATGTAGAAGAAAAAACCGTCCGTGGCCTGTATACCAACGGCTACATCAAAGGTAAACAAGTACCCGGTTATCTTGAAGAAGAAGGGGCAAATACAGAAAGCACGACAGAAAGCTTTGTCGCCTTACGCGTAGATATTGATAACTGGCGTTGGGCAGGCGTACCTTTTTACTTACGCACAGGTAAACGTTTAACTGGAAAACGGACCGAAATCGTCGTTTACTTTAAACAATTACCGCACAATATCTTTAAAGATAGTTTCAGAGAATTACCGCCTAATAAGTTGATCATTCATTTACAACCCAATGAAGGGGTAGAAATTGAAATGCTTAACAAAATCCCCGGTATCGATGAGCACATTAAGCTTAAAAAAACCAAACTGGACTTAAGCTTTTCTGATACCTTTAAAGAAAGCCGTATTTTTGGCGGCTATGAGAAATTAGTATTGGAAGCCATGCGTGGCAACCCAACATTATTCTTAAGCCGTGAAGAAATTGAACAGGCGTGGACTTGGGTTGACTCTATTCAAAACGCCTGGCAGCATTACAAAGATGCACCTAAACCCTACGCCGCTGGTACTTGGGGCCCTGTTGCCTCGGTAGCCTTAATTGCCAGAGATGGCCGAGCCTGGGAAGAATAATTAATCCTCCGCGTAACCTTAAACCAAGGAAATAATCATGCATCCAGTAATTGATCAAGTCACTCAAGAAATCGCTGAACGTAGTCATAAAACACGCTCAGCTTATTTAAATTATATTGATGCTATCGCTAAAAAAGGCCCCATTCGCTCTGGTATGGGCTGTGGAAACCTAGCACATGGCTTTGCTGCTTGCAGTGCCAGTGAAAAAGCAGATTTAACCGGCGATCAAAAGGCCAATATAGCCATCATTACCTCTTACAATGATATGCTCTCGGCGCATGAACCGTATAAATATGCACCTGACTTAATTAAGTCCGCAATTAGAGAAGCGGGTGGCGTTGCGCAAGTGGCTGGGGGGGTTCCCGCTATGTGTGATGGGATTACTCAAGGTCAACCAGGTATGGAATTATCCTTGTTTAGCCGTGACTTAATTGCCATGACCACTGCTGTAGGCATGAGCCATAACATGTTTGATGGTGCCTTGTATTTAGGTGTGTGCGACAAGATTGTTCCCGGTCTATTAATCGGTGCTTTAAGCTTTGGTCATTTACCCGCTATTTTTGTGCCAGCTGGTCCAATGCCCAGTGGTTTAACGAACAAAGAAAAATCCCGTGCTCGCCAAGCCTATGCCACAGGCAAGATTGGTCGTAAAGAACTTTTGGAAGCAGAGTCCGCGTCTTATCACAGCCCCGGCACCTGTACTTTCTATGGTACAGCTAATAGTAACCAGATGATGATGGAAATCATGGGCTTGCATTTACCTGGCAGCTCATTTATTAATCCTTATACACCGTTACGCGATGAATTAACGAAAGCAGCAGCAACGCAAGTCTTAAAGTTTACTGCGTTAGGTGATGATTATCGTCCGATTGCCCACATGGTTTCTGAAAAGGCTATTGTCAATGCGGTGATAGGTTTATTAGCAACGGGGGGTTCAACTAACCATACCATGCACTTAATCGCTATAGCTCGTGCATCAGGGATTGTACTTAACTGGGATGATTTCGATCGTTTATCAAAAGCGATTCCATTAATTACTAAAATCTATCCTAATGGCCCTGCAGATGTTAACCACTTCCAGGCGGCAGGTGGCATGGGTGTATTGATTGCTGAATTGTTAAGAAACGGTCTATTACATGAAGACATCTTAACGGTAGCGGATGAGCGTGGCATGAATAGCTACCGCCAAGAACCTAAGTTAATTGATGACAAACTCACTTGGGTACCGGTTCCTGAAACCTCTTTAGACCCTGAAGTCTTAGGCACTGTTGAAAAACCTTTTGCAACCGGCGGTGGCTTACACGTAATGCACGGCAACTTAGGTCGTGGTATTTCTAAATTATCGGCCGTATCCCCTGAACATCAAATCGTTGAAGCGCCAGCAATTGTCTTTGATGACCAAGAAGATATGCTCGCCGCCTTTAAACGTGGTGAATTAGAAAAAGACTTTGTTGCGGTGATCCGCTTCCAGGGCCCTCGTTCAAATGGCATGCCTGAACTACATAAACTCACGCCGCCTTTAGGTGTTCTTCAAGATAAAGGCTTTAAAGTAGCCTTAGTCACTGATGGTCGCATGTCAGGTGCCTCTGGTAAAGTACCTTCAGTCATTCATTTATGTCCAGAATGTGAGTCCGGCGGACCTTTAGCAAAAGTCCATAACGGGGACATTATTTCACTCAATCTTCAAACAGGTGATATTAATGTGCTGGTTGATGAGGCTGAATTTAATGCCCGTGAACCCTTGCCTAATTCAGCAAAAAATCATCATTATGGCATGGGTCGCGAGATGTTTGGCGGCTTTAGACTGGGTGCTTCGTCCGCTGAAACCGGCGCATCTAACTTATTCATAGTTGATTAATTAAGCCAATAAAGTTAGTAAGAGATCGTATCGGTAGGCGTTTTTAAAACACGCCTACCTACAAATACACCTAATCAAATTCAAATTACTTTTTAAACTAGCGAGCAAAACCATGAGTTCAAATAACTGGAAAATTCAACCCACTGAAGTTTTAAACGCGGGTCCTGTTATGCCTGTTATGGTCATTCAGAATCTTGAAGATGCGGTTCCTTTAGCCAAAGCCCTGGTTGCAGGCGGTATTAGAGTGCTAGAAATTACCTTACGTACTCCTATTGCACTGGATGCTATTCGCTTGATTAGTCAAGAAGTGAAAGATGCTATTGTCGGTGCCGGCACGATTACCACTCCTGAACAATTAAAAGCGGCTGAAGAAGCCGGTGCAGTTTTCGCAATCAGCCCAGGATTAACGCCGAGTTTATTAGCCGCTGCAAAAACAGGAACCATTGCCTTAATTCCAGGTATCGCTAGTTTGTCAGAACTCATGCTTGGCATGGAATATGGCCTTGCCCACTTTAAGTTTTTTCCTGCTGAAGCGGCAGGTGGCATTCCAATGTTAAAATCAATAGCGGGTCCTATTCCCTCAGCTACTTTTTGCCCCACCGGAGGTATTTCGCCTGAAAACTACAATGCTTATTTAAAATTAAGTAATGTAGCTTGCGTGGGTGGTTCATGGCTGGTGCCCGCTGATGCTGTTAAAGCCAAAGATTGGGATAAAGTCACAGAATTAGCAAGACAAGCCATTGCAAATGTAACTAAATAAAAGATTCCTCGCATAAAATCGTGTAGGAAAACTGTTATAGTGTTATCAGCTTTACTTTCGATTATCGTGACTAAAGCCGATACTCTGTAAATACCCTATTCAATTTGTAGATTGACTCTTCCTGACCTTGAGAGATAACCATGACCAATCAACGCAGCCTGACCTTAAATGAGAACGCTCAGCATGTATGCGAGTTACCAATTTTATCTGGAACAACCGGCCCTGACGTCATTGATGTCGAAACACTGTATAAGCAAACGGGTATGTTTACCTACGACCCTGGCTTTACATCCACAGCCAGTTGTAGTTCAAGTATCACCTACATAGACGGTGAAGCAGGAATATTACTCTATCGGGGTTACCCCATTGAACAGTTGGCAGAAAAATGTAATTTCCTTGAGGTTTGTTATTTATTGCTCAACGGTGAACTACCTACACCCGCAGAATTACAACAGTTTCAGGGAACAATAACCATGCACACGATGGTGCATGATCAACTGACTAATTTCTTTAAAGGCTTCCGTCGGGATGCCCATCCTATGGCGATTATGGTGGGTGTTGTTGGCGCCTTATCTGCTTTTTATCATGACGCGCTCGATATTAGATCTAAAAAAGACCGAGATATCAGTGCCATTCGCTTGCTTGCAAAAGTGCCTACGATTGCAGCGATGTGTCATAAATACAGTACCGGATTACCCTTCATGTATCCACAAAATAAACTCAATTATGTGGAAAACTTTATGCGGATGCTACTAGCGACACCTTGCGATGATTTTATTCCCAACCCTATTTTAGTCCGTGCTTTAGACAGAATTTTAATTCTTCATGCCGACCATGAACAAAATGCTTCAACCTCTACTGTTCGTTTAGCAGGGTCAAGTGGTGCTAATCCTTATGCTTGTATTACTTCAGGTATCGCTTGCCTTTGGGGTGCTGCTCATGGCGGTGCTAACGAAGCCGTTCTGAATATGTTAATGGAAATAGGTGATGTTTCCCGTATACCAGCCTATATAGCTAAAGCCAAGGACAAAAATGATTCCTTCAGGCTCATGGGTTTTGGACACCGCGTTTATAAAAACCATGATCCTAGAGCTAAGCTAATGCGTGCAACGTGCCATGAAGTTCTAACAGAATTAGGCTTGCACGATGACCCCATTTTTAAATTAGCACTTGAGTTAGAACGTATTGCCCTTGAGGATGAGTACTTCATCGAGAAAAAACTTTATCCCAATGTTGATTTCTATTCTGGTATTGTTTTTCATGCCCTTGGCATACCCACCAATATGTTTACTGCATTGTTTGCAATGGGCAGAACGGTCGGCTGGATTGCACATTGGGATGAAATGATTGCAGACCCTCATCAAAAAATTGGCCGTCCCAGACAGCTTTATACGGGGCATACTAAACGTGATGTCCCTGAAGATCACGGCAAAACAATTTAATAGCTTGTTTTCATATAACCCAAATTATCCCTGGAAGGGAAATCACGCTTAAACTATAACGCCTCACTTCTTTTCAGGTGTACAAATCCAAACTTGTACACCTGTTCGGCTTGGCTATCAATAATGCAACCATACACATTAATGCAACCATACACATTCTCTAAATCTAGCTTGAGCTTTTTATAAATTCAATATAATATTGAATCAATACTACCTGGAGTTACTAATAATGAAAACAATAAAAAAACTTCTTTTACCCTCAATCATAACAAGCTTAACTATTCTATTCCTTCCGCTCAATGCGCCAGCAGATAACAATAAAACACATCAGTTGTATGAAGACAACTGTGCCAGTTGTCATGGCTCTGATCTGGGGGGCTTTATTGCACCTGCTTTAAATGCTGACACATTAAAAGGCAGAAGCACGACTTCTTTACGCACACTCATCATGGCTGGCAGCTTTGACACCTTGATGCCTCCATTTTATGGTCGCTTAGCGGATGATGATATTCGCGGCTTAATCAGTTATCTAAAAGCCACGCCCAAGCAACCTAACCCCACTTGGACTATTGATGACATTAAAGCGTCCGTTAAAGTTTACGTTAAAGATGAAAGCACCCTACCCTCGAAGCCAACTTATCAAATTGATGACATCAATAATATTATTGGTGTTGCATCACGTGGCAAGTACGGTCGTGGTGAAGGCTCTAAAGCCGTCTTTATTAACAGCGTCACGCACAAAATAATTGGTGAAATTCCTACCAGAACCGCTGCCCATATCATCGACTATGACCCCGCTAATCCACGCTGGGCTTATGTCAAAAATGATACTGCGGAAATCTTTAAGATCGACCTGTATTCAATGCAAATTGTGCGCAGTGTTAAAACCGGTTTCAACGGTCCAGGTTTAGGTGTATCCCGTGATGGTAAATACATCATGGCAGGCTCTTATGTACCTCATAATGCCGTCATCTTAGATGCCAACACCTTGGAACCTCTTAAAACATTCGAACTGGAAGGCATTGATCCCGATGGTAAACAGGTCTCTTCTGATTCAGGTATGATCATTGGAACGCCATTTGCTAACATCTTTGCAATTGCCTTGGAAAACGCCGGTCAAGTCTGGGTCGTCAATTTAAAAGAAGGCTTCCCAGTCACACGAATTGAAAATGTAGGCCGCCATTTGCATGATGCTTTCTTATCACATGGCGGTAGTAAATTAATGGTCGCCTCGTATGATGATAGTATCGTCACAGCGATTGATTTAAAAGAGCGTAAAATCATTAAGAAACTGGAAGCAGGGTGTGTGCCTCACGTCGGTGGTGGTTCTGTTGTAGAAGTGGACGGTCGTACTTTAGGCTTTGGTACCAACTTTGGTGATTGCGACAAAATGGTGGTCAGCGTTTGGGATTTAGACAAAATGGAAGTGGTTAAACAAGTCCCGGTTTCAGGTGGAACGGAATCACCCGCTGCGCACGCAAATGCACCTTATGTTGCCGTTGATATCATCTCTAAAGACAGACGTGCCCGGACTGTTCAGTTAATTGACAAGAAAAGCCTGGACGTTGTTAAAACGTTAGACGTAGGCGGTCATGCTTATTTCCCTGAATACAGTGCCGATGGTAAGTTCCTTTATATCAGCGCTGGTTACAATGGTGATGAAGTGGTCGTTTACGATTCAAATTCATTAGAAAAAGTTGCATCAATTGCCATGGAAAGTCCAGCAGGAATCTTCTCGCATGGTCGAGTACGTTATATGACTCGTGGCTTATCTCCGGATGAATTAGCACAACGTAATGGCGACAAAGGGGTGAAATAATGAACCGCATAGTCCTTCTGACTGTATTAACATTAGGATTGCTCAGTATTAATCCTGTTAATGCAGCCGTCATTTACGCGGGTAAAGAAAAAGCCATGGCAGTCTGTTCGCATTGCCATGGCATTGTGACTCCATCGGCTGATGCACCTTTTCCTTCGCTGGCAGGGCGTGATTTTAACTATCTTAAATCCGCATTGGCACAATACCGCGATAAAACCCGTAAGTCTGACCTGATGAATGCGATAGCCGGATCTTTAACAGACAATGATATTAGTAATATAGCGGCTTATTATGCGGGTTTAAAAACAAAGTAAGCGTTGAACTCAACGATATCAACATGAAAAAAAGTCTGCTGCTACTCGGTGTCACCCTCAATTGCTTAGCTGCCGAACCTACCTCGGTTCGGCAGGCTGAACTGCGCCATTTACTTAAGAATGACTGTGGGGCTTGTCATGGCTTAACTTTACATGGAGGCATGGGCCCCGCCTTATTGCCTGAGACCCTAAAAGGAAAACCAGACGAATTTTTAGTCTCGACTATTCTAAATGGTCGAAAAGGTACACCTATGCCACCTTGGAAACCTTTTATGAACGCTGATGACGCACACTGGTTAGTCAATATCTTACGCCAAGGCCCACAATAATTTCTACGAACAAAAACCATAACCATGAAAAATCGACTGCCTCTCTTATTAGGGCTATTGCTCACCTTTAATGCCAATGCTGAGTTGCGTGCTACCGGTGATTTAGGCATTATCATTGAACGGGAAGCAGGCTCTGCACTGATCATTGATACCACTGAACATAAACAACTGGCCAGGATTGATAAACTCGGTGATTTGTCCCATGCTTCCGTCGTGTTCTCACGTGATCAACGTTTTGCCTATATCTTTGGCCGCGATGGAGGCTTAAGTAAAATCGATTTATTGCAAGACAAACTCGATAAACGCATCGTGCAAGCGGGTAATAGTATCGGTGGCGCTATCTCGCAAGATGGTACTTTAATTGCTGTATCCAACTACACTCCTGGTGGCGTCAAAATATTCTCTGCAGACACTTTAGAACTGGTTGCGGATATTCCGGCTGAATATGCGGATGGTAAGCTATCAAAAGTAGTCGGTTTAGTCGATGCACCGGATCAACGCTTTGTGTTTAGTTTATTTGATGCCGGTGAAATTTGGACGATCGATATGTCGACCCCTAAAAAGCCCAAGATTGAAAAGTTTAAGAATGTTGGCAAGTTCCCTTATGATGGCTTAATTACTTCAGATGGCCGGTTTTACATTGCCGGTCTATTTGGTGAAAGTGGCCTGAGCTTATTAGACTTATGGGAACCTGAAAAAGGCATTAAACGTATTCTTCCTGATTACGTTAAACCCGATGAGCAATTACCCGTTTACAAAATGCCTCACCTTGAAGGTTGGGCGGTGGCAGATGATTACATCTTTGTACCTGCGATTGGTAAAAATGAAGTCTTAGTCATTGATAAACAAAGCTGGAAACTGGTTAAAGCCATTCCTGTAGCGGGACAACCGGTATTTGTGATGGCCAGACCGGATGGTCGTCAAGTCTGGGTTAACTTTGCTACGCCAGAGAATAATAAACTGCAAGTGATTGATGTTAAGGGCCTCGATCTACAATCCACCTTAACACCCGGTCATGCAGTCTTACACATGGAATTTACACCGCGTGGTGAAAATGTCTGGGTCGCCGTTAGAGACGATGATCAAGTATTGGTATACGACACCCATACCTTAAAAGAAATTGCGCACTTGCCTGCGCAAAAACCGAATGGGGTGTTCTTTACTTCGCGAGCGAATAAAATAGGTTTTTAACGAATGTTAAACGCCTTACACACCCGTCTGCTGAATGACTTTCAGCGGAATTTTCCGCTATCACCTCGCCCCTATTTAGAGATTGCTGAACAATTAGGGGTTAGTGAAGAGGCGGTGTTATCGGCACTCAGTGACTTAAGTGAGCATGATTATATCAGCCGGGTCGGGCCGATTATCCCCCCCAATCAATTGGGTGTGAGTACTTTAGTGGCGATGGCGATTCCGCCTGAACAGTTGCAACGTGTCGCTGATCAAATTAGTGCCCGTCCCGAAGTGAATCATAATTATGAGCGCGAGCATCGCTTTAATCTGTGGTTTGTGCTGATTGCGTCCGATGCCGCGCATTTACAACGGGTACTGGATAGTATTGATGAAGAAACCGGTTATCAAACCTTATCATTGCCTTTGGTCGATGAGTTTTTTATAGACTTAGGGTTTAATCTGGATCTACCGCATGTTTGATACCCGTGATTATGAATTACTGGCGCATGTGCAATTAGGTTTACCCCTCTGCCCTAGACCTTATGAAGCTGTAGGTACTGCGCTGGCTATGTCCGAACAGGAAGTGCTTGAACGCCTTAACCGTTTAAAGCAACAAGGCCTGATTAAACGCTTAGGGGTGATTGTTAAACATCATCGTTTAGGATATCGCGCTAATGCCATGATTGTGTGGAATGTACCCGAAGTTTTAATTAAAGCCTTGGGGCAGCGCATTAGCCAATTTAGTTTTGTGACGCTCTGTTATCAACGCCCTAAACAACCGGAATGGCCTTATAACCTGTATTGCATGATTCACGGTAAAGATCGGCAGACGGTATTAGCCCAGTTAGAACAACTGAATGCAGATTGCGGAATTAAGCATTTAGAGTGTACGGTGTTATTTAGTCTGCGCTGTTTTAAGCAACGTGGCGCACTGTATCAACCGATTGATAAGCCGGTTTTAGCTCATGGATACTATTGATCGTTTAATCATTAATCAATTACAAAGTGATTTTCCTATTTGCGAAACCCCTTATCAAGTGGTTGCGGAACGCTTAGGTTTAACTGAAGCGTGCTTAATTGAACGTCTGCAAGCATTATTAGATAATGGCACCCTCACCCGCTTTGGCCCTTTATATCATGCCGAACGTATGGGCGGTGCATTGACTTTAGCTGCGGTTAAAGTCCCTACCGAACGCTTTACTGAAGTGACCGCAATAATTAATGCCTTTCCTGAAGTCGCTCATAACTATGCCCGTACCCATGTGTTAAATATGTGGTTTGTGATTGCGACTGAATCCCTCGCACAACAACAGAATACGATTACCGCAATTGAACAGCAAACCGGTTTAAGGGTTTATAACATGCCCAAGCTGAATGAATATTTTGTCGGCTTAAAACTGGAAGCTTAATGTTTACCCTGGATGAAACTGATTTAGCGATTATGCATGCTACGCAATCGGGCTTGCCTTTAACCCCGCACCCTTATCAGACTATTGCAAAACAATTGGGACTCAGTGCGGAAGAGGTAATGAGCCGAATGATCAATATGCAAGAACAAGGTGTTATTCGCCGCATCGGTGTCGTACCCAATCATTATAAACTCGGTTATCGTTTTAATGGGATGACGGTGTGGAATATCCCTGATGAGGTGATTGATGAACTGGGTGAACAAGTCGGACAACTGGATTTTGTTAGCCATTGTTATCACCGCCCCCGACATTTACCCGAATGGCCTTATAATCTATTTGCCATGGTACATGGCAAAAGCCAAGCCGCCGTTGATCAACAAATTAAGGTGATGAGTGAGTTGTTGGGGAAAGATAATCAAGGGCATGAAGTGCTGTATAGCACTGAGATTCTTAAGAAGACTGGGTTTAGGAGTGGTGGTTAAGTTGAGTAGATTAAATTAGCTCAAGCAATAACTGACTGATAATAAAAGATTTAATAACGCCTATAAAACAATGTATTATGGAGCTCTTATAAAGTCATACCAGACAAATAGTTGAAATCAATATCCGCTAGTGAATTGAAATAAACGGATTATCACTTTTCACGCACCTTACTAAACATGATAAATAAAGACAATTTTAACGCACTGTTAGCTAGCTTACATTTTGAAAAAAATGGCAATCAATACAGTAAAGCATTCGCCCATTCTGATGCTTTTTTAATAGTTGATTTTGATAAAAACCTACTTATTTATCCAGAAGGCTTAACTATCCATGAACGCCAAACCTGCAATTTTTCAGCCAATGAAAACTTTGTCGTGTTTGAATGTGTGCATCGTTTATTAGAAAAAGGCTACAAACCCGAACATATAGAACTTGAACCCAAATGGAAAGTAGGTCACGGCGCAAGCGGTGGGCGGGCAGATATTCTTGTTAAAGATAATCAAGACACCCCGTTACTCATTATCGAATGTAAAACCCCGGGGCCAGAATTCAATAAAGCTTGGAAAAATACCGAATTACATGGCGACCAGTTGTTTAGCTACGCCCAACAAATACCTGACACTCAGTTTCTGTGTCTTTATACGGCTGATTACAGCGAAACAGAGGGCATTACTAAACTCTCTCATATCATTTCACATAAAGACAACCCCAAAGTCTTAGACGAAAGTAAAAACCTCAAAGCTTTTAAAGATGGAGGCGATGCCAAAAACCGTTTTAACGTTTGGAGTGAAACCTATAAAAAAGAATACACCACCCAAGGTATATTTGAACCCAATATCCAACCCTATTACATAGGGAAAGATAAATACTCTCTGGAAGATCTCAGTTCTATTGATGCCAAGGACAAAGAAGGCAAATATCATAAATTCCGCACCATCTTACGTAAACACAATGTCTCAGGCCGTGAAAATGCGTTTGATGTACTGGTTAATTTATTTTTGTGCAAAATCGTTGATGAGTCAGAAAATACCGGTGATCTTAAGTTTTACTGGAAAGGCATCGCCTACGATTCTTATTTTGACCTTATCGACCGCCTACAAGCCCTGTATAAAATTGGCATGGGGCGCTACTTAGATCAAGAAATCGTTTATATCAGTAACGACCAGATCGACAACGCCTTTTGGGCCGTTAAACAAAAACGCAACGCCACCAAAAACACCATTAAAGATTATTTTCGGCAGTTGAAGTTTTTCACCAATAACGACTTTGGTTTTATTGACGTACACAATGAAGCCCTGTTTTACCAAAACGCCAAAGTATTATTAGAAGTAGTACAAATGTGGCAAGACTTACGCCTTAAAGATCAGGAGCAAAACCAATTCTTAGGCGATATGTTTGAATATTTTCTTGATCAGGGCATCAAACAATCCGAAGGGCAGTTTTTTACCCCCATGCCCATTTGTAAATTCATTCTTATGTCTTTACCGCTAGAAGCGATTATCAGGGACAGTACCCAAGCACCCAAAGCTATTGATTACGCCTGTGGTGCCGGACATTTTTTAAATGAACTGGCCGCACAAATTAAACCCTTTATTCAGCAATACAAACAAACCGATCCTAAAACTTTCTTTCAAGAGATTATCGGTATAGAAAAAGAATATCGTTTATCAAAAGTCGCCAAGGTAGCTGCTTTTATGTATGGGCAGGAAGGCATAGAGATTCTACATCACGACGCGCTAGATCAACACCCTAAAGTACAAAAAGGCAGTTTTAACATACTGGTTGCCAATCCACCGTTTGCCGTAGAAGGCTTTTTAGAAACCCTGCCCGAAGAACAACGCGAACTTTACGCCTTAACCCAAACCGTCAGCGATATCGCAAACAATCGCAATATTCAATGTTTTTTTATTGAACGCGCTCAGCAACTGTTAAATAAGGGCGGCGTCGCGGGGATTATTGTGCCCTCGTCGGTGTTATCCAATTCCGACAGCACGCATATTGGTAGCCGTGAAATCTTATTACAGTATTTTGATATAGTGGCACTGGTTGAATTGGGTAACGGTACCTTTGGCAAAACCGGCACTAATACCGTGGTGCTGTTTATTCGCCGTAAACGGCAATTACCCGAACCCGCCGAACATTTTAAAAACCGCGTAGAAGACTGGTTTGAAAATGATAGCGACGAAGCCATGGAAACCTATCAAGACCTGCACCTCATTAAAAAGTATTGCCAACATATCGGTATACCGTTTGAGCACTACCAAAGCTTATTGCACGGCACACCCTCTATTGAGCTGTTGGCGCATGAATTATTTGTAGATTACAAAAAGGATTTTGAGCAGTCTACCGATATTAAAAAACTCGCAACCCAAAAGTTTTTTAAAGCGTACACCACTGAGCAACAACAAACTGAACTAAATAAACGCTATTTAACCTATTTGCAAAAAATAGAGAAAGATAAACTGTTTTATTTTGTCTTGGCTTATAACAATCCGCAAAAAGTACTCATCGTTAAAAGCCCCAGCGACAACAAAGAACAAAAGCAGTTTTTAGGTTACGAATGGTCGGCGGCTAAAGGCAATGAAGGTCTTAAAATGACCATCAATACCCAAGGCCATCACCTCACCCCGCTTTATGATCCCGAAAACCGCTATAACCCTGACAAGCTTAATGCCCTGATTCAGGATAATTTTTCAGGCAATGCATTAGTGATACCTGAAGTACTGGAAACTTATACTTCGCTGGTCAGCCTTATTGATTTACTGGATTTTTCGCGTAAGGATTTTGATAAGCATATTAGCTTGTCGGTTAAGAAGAACGTCAGTATTGACAGTAAGTGGGATTTGGTGAAGTTGGGTGAAATTACCACTATCGAAAGTGGTGGCACACCCAGTTCAACAGTCTCAGGCTATTGGGACGGTGATATTTGTTGGGCTACATTGGTCGATACCAAAGAAAAATATTTAACGACCACTCAGCGAAAAATTACTGCCGAAGGTTTAAAAAATAGTAGTGCAAAGTTAATGCCTGTTAATACGGTGATATTTTCAAGTCGAGCCACAATAGGCGATGTAACCATTGCTAAAGTAGAAACTGCAACCAATCAAGGTTATAAAAATTTCATTTGTGACGAAACGAGGATTCGCCATGAATATCTGTATTATATTTTGAAATATTACGCCCAAGATATTGCAGATTTAGCATCTGGGATGACTTTCAAAGAAATTTCAAAAACCGAGATATCTGCTTTTAAAATCCCCCTACCATCTTTAGAAATACAAGCCCAAATTGTGGAGGCATGTGAAGTCATTGATACTGTCGTAGCTATAGCCATACGGGACATTAATAATGCGCAAACAGCAATTGAAAATAAAATAGAATCTATTGAGTCAGAAAAAATAATAACTTTAGCCAATTCTGAACTAATCATTATTGATGGTGACAGAGGTTTAAATTACCCTAATAAACAAGAGTTTTCAGAAACAGGTTATTGTTTATTTTTAAATGCAGGAAATATTGTTGACAATAAATTTGTTTTTGATAAGTGTGATTTTATTACAAAAGAGAAAGATGAGCAGCTCAGAAAAGGAAAGTTAAAAAGAGAGGATATCATTTTAACTACTAGAGGAACTTTAGGTAAAGTAGCTTATTTTCATGACAATATAAAATATGAACATGTTCGCATAAATTCAGGAATGGTTATTTTTAGGAATAACACAAAGCAGCTTTATACCGCTTACGTTTATGAAATACTTCGTTCAAATTTTGTTCAATCTCAAATTACTGATTTGAAAACTGGAGCATCACAGCCACAACTACCAATACGTGATATAAATAAAATAAAAATCCCCATTCCAGACCTCGCCACCCAACAACAACTCATCAGCGAAATAGCCACCCAAGAAACCATCATAGCCAACGCCCAACAAATAATAGAAGCCGCAGCCAGTAAAAAACAAGATATCCTGAAACAGTATTTATAGGAAAAACCATGCAAGCCATCGAATTAGCCGCAGAGATTGACCACAACCAGCAAATTCATTTGCAATTGCCTAAATCTATTCATGCCCATAAAGCCAAAGTAATTGTGATGTATGAAGAAGAGATTGAACAGCCGTTAAAGCCGCTGACACTGGGCTTGTTCAAAGGAAAAATACAGTTAAGCGATGATTTTAATGAACCCTTGCCCGACAGTTTTTGGTCATCAGGGCAGTTATGAAATATTTATTCGATACCCATGCTTTTCTTTGGCTTAACGATGAGTCTGAACGACTCACCCAGACAGTCAAAGAACTGTGCAGTTCTGGCGAGCATGATGCCGATAGATTTATCGCATATTAATTATTTAGAGCAATTACCCTCACATCATAAAGACCCGTTTGACCGCATTATAATTGCCCAGGCTATTATTGAGGGTATGAGCATCATCAGTATTGATCATGCTTTTTTGGATTACCCCGTGAACATTGTGTGGTGAATACCAACCATCTTGAAACAGTATTTATAACGTCAGTGGAGAAAACCTATGTTACAAGAACAACCGGAAGTGGTGGGTAAAGATAATCACCCGCCTGTCATATTCATATAACGCAATATCACAGGTTGTTCATGAATATTAAATTCGTGCTTTTCTGGCTTAATCAACATAGCGTCAATAATAGCCTGTTTAAGCTTATCTTTATCACCTGGATAAGCTCTTAGCACTTCTTTTAAATCAACTGAATGTTCATTCCCCAAACATAATAATAACCGACCTTCCACGGTTAATCGTACCCGATTGCAGGTACTGCAAAAATTATCACTGTGCGGAGAAATAAACCCCACTCGAGTTTGTGTTCCAGAAACTTTAAAGTAATTAGAGGGTCCCCCGGTTTTTTCAACTGAAGGGACTAATGAAAACTTTTGTGATAAATCAGCCTGAATTAAAGCACTCGAATAATAAGCTTCTGAGCGGTCATGTTGGCCCACAATCCCCAGCGGCATTTCTTCAATAAAGCTAATATCAATTTCGTTATCAACCGCGTATTGCACTAAATCATTAACTTCCAGATGATTTCTATCTTTTAGAATCACGGCATTGATTTTGGTATGCTCAAACCCAGCCGCTTTAACAGCCTGAATACCGCTTAATACTTGGTGCAAATCACCGGTACGCGTAATCGCTTTAAATTTATCGGCATCCAGGGTATCCAGACTAATGTTAATCCGTTTGACACCGGAGTCTTTCAACTGCGAGGCCATATTGACTAGCTGTGAACCATTAGTGGTTATAACCAGCTCTTTTAAGCCTTCAATTCTACCGATATTAGTCAGCAGGTTTAAAGCGCCTTTTCTAACTAAAGGTTCTCCACCCGTTACGCGAATTTTTTTGACACCCAATTCTACAAACGCTTCAGCCAATGTCTCTATTTCTTCGAGCGTCAAAATCTGTGAGCGAGGCAAAAAGGTCATATCTTCTGCCATACAGTAGACGCAGCGAAAATCACACCGATCCGTGATAGAGATTCTTAAATAATCAACCTTTCTACCAAAACGATCGATTAGTGCAGTTGGGCTAGGTAATGGGGTCATAACGCTTTATATATAAAACCAGGGTAACAAGCAATATTGTAACATTGCAAACTATTTCTATTTCCATATATGACAAAGATTTTACAATAATGCCCATCTTACCTAACTAACATAAGAGGTCCATAGATTAACATCCAGTTTTAACCCGGCCTAGCGAAGAGTGCCAAAAATCAGGGGATTTTACCGCTCAAGAATGGCAATTGATCGCTCTCGATTGCCATTTCTCTCCTCAAGTATGCGAACTCTTTGAGCAAACATCGGAATATCGAGCACCCGATTGCGAAGCGAAGGCGAAGAGTAGCTACGCTTGCCCCTCGAGTATGCGAATTCTTTGAACAAACATCGGAATATCGAGCACCCGATTGCGAAGTTAAGGCTAAGAGTAACTATGCTTTGCCCTCGGGAATCCGAAGCGTGGCCGTTAATAGGGGAATTTATTGAGCACTTTTCGCAATTAAATCATTTCGCTGACCCTGTTTGTCTAAACAAATGCGAATCGGGTGGCATAAGTTCCGAAGAGACTGGACCCGATTCGCAATCGGTTGCGATAATAGGCCATCCATTTGCTAATAACTGATTGTTTTATCAATAAAACCGTAGTTTTCCCTTGACTATTGCCTGTATTGGAATATAGTCATTCCACCATCCCTGAGATATTCGCGGTTGCCCCTTAACTATCCTCCAACTTGATAGTTTCCTTCGTCATGAAAGCCAACCCCTATCGACTGGAGTTTCCCCATGCAAGCCAAGCTTATTACAACGTTTGATCCTCTGAGTGAACCTGATTTTCTAGCCAAAGCAGGCACTATTATCAACGCATTAACCGCTAATGCCTATTATCCCGAACCGTGGGTAGTGCAAGTTCCCACGTTAGCCGACCTCATTAACTCATACACATCCTACCTGGAATGCTATCATGCCGCTCTCAACCACGACAGCCTTAAAATTGTCCTGCGCAACAATGCCCGGCAAGCACTGACTGCGCTATTTAAACAGCTGGTCCCTTATCTGGAATTGGTGGCACAAGGCGACACCACTATACTCGCTACTTCAGGCTTCGACCTGCGCAAAGACATCGTACACGGCGGTAACGGTGAGATCTTGCCTGCACCCGCTGATTTCAGGGTCGAGCATGGAGCAAAAAGAGGCACCGTTAACGTTCATGTGGCTAGGCTAACGGGAACAGGAAGCTATGAAGTGCAGACTGCTCAAGGCGATCCAACCATTGAAACCAACTGGCATCATGTGCTTACATCCGTAACGTCCGCACATATCCTGCTGGAAGACCTGACACCCGGGCAAACGGATTGGTTTCGGGTTAGAGGTATTGGCAGCGCTGGAGCAGGCGCATGGACCGCTCCGATTAGTTTGATTATTGTTTGAGGGTGAGCGGGGTAACTTAAGGCATTAATCGCAGATAGCGCTTGATTTTGAGTCGAAATACATACCTGACGATGGGTACAAAGAGTCGCTTTCTTGGAATAATCATACGTATGAATCTTCGTGAACACGTACCACCGCATTTTCACGCAGAATATGGCGAATTCGAGATTACCGTTGATATTAAAACTGGAATTGTTACAGGCAAGTTTCCAAGAAGAGCATTAATTGCTGTTCTTGACTGGTATGTGATTCACCAATAGGAATTAATGGCTAACTGGCAAGCCGCTGTTGACAGGAAGCCTAAGAGCTTTTCAAGTCCTTTGAATTAGAAGGGCACACGCTATCTTGGCCTAATGGAGCAGATTTTGCGCCTGAATTTCTACACGAAAGAATAAGATTAAACGACAATTTATGCCGCATATATAACGAAAGGCCTTATACCGAACATTCACCATGGCTATTCACAGCCTCGAAATAATCTCCATGACTGTAAGAGGACTCATCACTTTCTAACAATTT
>CAIPPE010000185.1 GCA_903866825.1 uncultured Methylococcaceae bacterium | reverse complement strand
CCTGCAAGCCCAGAGTATTCTTATGCCGGTGTTGAATATAGGCTTGCCTGACAGCTTTGTAGAACAGGGCACCCGTGAGGAATTGCTGGCTATTTGTGGGCTGGATGTGAAAGGGATTGCAGAGAAAATCGAGGGCTTTTGCGGTTAGTTCGTATGTAAATGATACAGTTTGTACGTCTACTCTTTTAATCTTAATAATAGTTAAAAAATGGATAGAATAAGCAATAAAATTCGTGATATACCCGACTTTCCTAAGCCAGGAATCATTTTTAAAGATATCACACCTTTGGTAAAAGATCCATCTGCTTTAAAGGTAGCCGTTCATCAGTTAATGCATCCTTTCCTGGGCAGGGAAATTACTGCGGTGGCAGGAATGGAGGCGCGTGGCTTTATATTCGGATCGCTAGTTGCATGGGAGTTAGGTTTGCCGTTTATTCCTTTGCGGAAGCCAGGAAAATTGCCTTATGATGTTCAGAGTGTCGCCTATGAACTTGAGTATGGCTCGGCAATATTAGAAGCGCATATTGACGCATTTGATGCTAATGATCGTGTGTTACTGATTGATGATTTATTAGCAACCGGCGGAACGGCAAAAGCGAGTTGCGAATTAATTGAAAAGATGGGGGCTAAAGTTGAAGCGTGTGCGTTTGTAATTGAGCTGGATTTCTTGAGTGGGAGAGAGAAGTTAAATAATTATGAAGTCCACACTTTATTGCATTATTAAAACAACATCCCTGTCGTATAAAAATCAGATGCTTTAATTCTTTGGGTTCAGCAAAGGCTTTCTTTTTTTCTTAGAACCCTTTTTGTGCTGAATTATTTTGCCACTAATGGGCTGGGAAGTGTTGCTAGATGAAGTTACTTCAGGTTCCAGGGTTAATGAGTGGTGGTGTGTTTCGTTATTGGAATTAGCCGATACAACTGTAGGGGTGGGGCTTGGAGTTGGGTCTTTCTGGGCGTCGGCTGGTTCAGTGTCCAGATCGTCAACATCATAGGTTGCTTTTGCTTTTCCATCTGCAGCGAGGTTGTTTCTCCATTGTAAATAGGATTCCCGAGTAAAGACATAAGGGTCGAGTGCTGCTTCGTTGATGAATTGCAAAGAGCCTTCAGCGCTAGCGCGGGTGTTTAACAATGAGATGACTTGAATAGGCATGCCTATATAGGTGGATGGGTTGGCTGCGGTATCAAAAGCAGCGCCCGGTATACCGCGCAACGTTGATGGCCCTAAAAGCGGGAGAACCAGATAAGACCCTTGTGGAATTCCCCATACAGCGAGGGTCTGGTCAAAGTCTTCTTCATTTTGTTCAAGGCCAACATGTTGGGCAACGTCAAACAGGCCTAGAAGTCCTAATGAAGAATTAATGGCTAATCTTCCAGAGTCTTTTGCGCTTTGAGAGAATTTAGCTTGTAGAGCATCGTTAATAATAACGTTAATATTTTTAAGGTTATTGAAAAAATTAAACACACCGGTCTGAACAGGTTGCGGTGTTACTTTTTTGTATGTATCAGAAATTGGTTTTGCTACGTAGTCATCGACTTTGTCGTTAAAGCTAAACATCTTTCTATTAAAATTCTCATAGGGATCATCAGTCGCGGTTGGCTTTTGATCTGATTCATTGGTGGTAGCACAACCACTTAAAAATAAAGACTGGGTAAGTAGCACAGCCAATAAGATTGTATGAGTTTTTTTCATCCTTTGTGGAGCCCGCTTATAGTTTTGAATAATTGTCTATTTTCTCATCAATTTTTGAAATTAAAGCATCAAATCCGTCGCGTTGTAATATGCTGGTATATTCAGATCGTTTGAGCGCCAAGTCACTGACACCGTTCGCGATGATATTAATTATTCTCCAGCTTGTACCATTTTCTTTTAGCATATAATCAAATTTTACTGGTTTATCCTCTGGAATATTTAAGTGGCTATGGATAACAACCCCACCCCTTGTTGTTTCTTCCTCTGAGTCAAAGGAAAAAGATTCGCCAGAGTAGTCTTTAAAATTATGTGCGTACGAAGCTATGCTGAGTTTGATGATAACATCTTCTAGCTTTTTTTGCTGTTCTCCTGAGAGCTTTTCCCATTCTTTGCCGACAATAATTCGAGCTATTTTTGATAGATCATGGCTATTTGAAACCGGGTCGCGAAGGCTATTGTATCTTCCTGTATAGCCCAATTGCTTGCCATTTTTCATAACAGAAATTAATTCCGACTGAAACTTATCGACTACTTGTTTTGCGGTTTCTTCTTGTGAATACGCATTAGCTGTTGCAAAAATGAAAACCAAATAAAAACAGGATAACGTCAATTTCTTTAAAATCATGCAAAGTAACCTTTATAAAAATCATAGTCTGAACTACAAATTTAATCATTAATATTTGTTGGCTAGAGTGAGACATTGGCAGGACTCACTCTAGCAAGTTGAAGATGTATTAGTTTTATTCCGTAACTTCTACTCTGATAGGGATACCTGAGAGAGTAGGTAAAGATTTTTCTTCGTAATTCGCTGCTATAGGTTCTGGAACCATTTCTCCCTTTGTTTTAGGGCCTCTGATTGATGTAATCAGAGCTTTGATGGGGTGTTTAAGCATATCTTCCACTGCAGTTGCTTCATAGCCACAGTGTGCCATGCAGCTGGCGCACTTTGGGTTATTAACGTTGCCGTATTTTTCCCAGGGTGTTGTATCCAATAATTCCTGGAAGCTACTTGCATTACCTTCATCTGCTAGTAAGTAACAAGGCTTTTGCCAGCCAAACACATTGCGGGTTGGATTGCCCCAAGGGGTACATTCATAATTCTGATTACCCGCTAAAAAATCAAGATAAAGCGATGAATGGTTTAACTTCCAATTGCGATTTTTACCAATGCTGAAGATGCCTCTGAATAAGTCCTTAACATCTTTACCTTTAATAAAGACATCCTGTTGAGGTGCGCGTTCGTAGCTAAAGCCAGGTGCAATAGTGACGCCTTCAACGCCTAGTTCCATTGCATAATCAAGGAACTCGGCCACTTCTTGTGCATTTTCACCCTGAAATAATGTACAGTTAATCGTGACTCTAAAGCCTTTTCCTAGTGCAAGTTTAATGGCCTCAACGGCTCTTTCAAAAACACCTTCCTGGCAAACGGATGTATCATGTCTTTCTTGCATACCATCCAGATGAATTGAAAACGTCAGGTAAGGAGAGGGCGTGTAGTCATCGATTCTTTTCTTCAATAACAGGGCATTAGTACATAAGTAGACAAATTTCTTGCGAGCAATAATGCCTGAAACAATTTGGGGCATTTCTTTATGGATGAGTGGTTCTCCACCTGGAATAGAAACCATGGGTGCTCCACATTCATCAACGGCTTGCATGCACTCTTCAAAAGATAAGCGTTTGTCAAGTATATCATCCGGGTAGTCAATTTTACCGCAACCAGCACAGGCTAAATTACAACGAAACAAGGGTTCCAGCATGAGAACAAGTGGATATTTTTTTACTCCTCCTAGCTTTTGTTTAATTAAATAAGTACCTACTTTTAACTGCTGACGTAAAGGAACACCCACGTGCGAAATCTCCAAGATTGAAAAATTGTTAATGATCATTATGAGTTGGTCATAGTGAAATCATGGTTATAATTAAGCGTGTCGTAATAAAACAACAGTATAGATGGTTTCTGATAAATGTGGAAATCCTCTCTATTTTGGGTTCAATCATTAAAGTAATAATTCAGCCCGTCTATATAATACAATCGCTTATCTACTGCTAACTAGAATACTATGTTTTAACAAAGGACTCCAGTTTTTAGATAAAATTATCTGAAATTGGTGTTTTTAATGATTAAATAAGTGGCTTATTAGTTTAAATACAACATGAGCGCTTAACTGATCGATTTTATGCTTGATAAATGCCCTCTTAAGTCAGTTAATTAAAGGGATTTACATTAAAACAACATTGCTTTGCAAAATACCAACAAACACGCTATTATTGATAGCAATTAATTTACTAACCCAGTTGGGTCGAAATTTAAATATACTTATGAGCGAATCCCTAATATCGCTGGATAACCCAAAATCGCTGAGCCAATTAACTGATAAAGACTTTCAGGCGTTGTTGCTGGAAGGCGTTTCCAGAACCTTTGCTTTAACTATCCCCCAGTTACCGCAAAAGTTATATGGAGCTGTTGCCAATGCTTATTTGTTGTGCCGAATAGTAGACACTATTGAAGATGAGGTTTCTCTCTCTGCGCAACAAAAAAAATATTTTTGTTCCGAGTTTATTGAAGTTGTAAAAACGGGAAATAATGCAGAATTATTTGCGGTTGATCTTGCGCCGTTATTATCCGATCAGACTATTCCTGCTGAGCACACCTTAATTTATGTATTGCCACGTGTTATTCAGATAACACATAGTTTTGAAGAAGAGCAAATTGCTGCTTTAGCCTGTTGTGTAGAAACTATGGCTGCAGGAATGCCTATCTATCAGGCGCAGAACTTAAATAATGGTTTAGCGAAATTAGCTGATTTGGATACCTATTGCTATTACGTCGCAGGTTGCGTTGGAGAAATGCTAGCAAAGCTTTTTTGTCACTATTCACCTGAAATTGCTCAACACAAAGAACAGCTATTGACGCTGTCTGTTTCTTTTGGGCAGGGTTTGCAAATGACTAACATCCTAAAAGACATTTGGGATGATGCTGAACGTGGTGTGTGCTGGTTACCTCAGGATATCTTTAGTGAAACAGGTTTTGAACTTAAAGATATAAATTCTGATGTAAACAATGAAGGGTTTACTAAAGGTTTAGAGCACCTCATTAGTATAGCTCATGGTCACTTACAAAATGCTTTGACTTACACACTCATGATACCTACCCATGAAACCGGAATACGAAATTTTTGTTTATGGGCCTTAGGCATGGCTGTTTTAACGTTGAAAAAGATTAAACAGAACCTGGATTTCAGGCAGTCTGATCAAGTAAAAATTAAACGCAAGAGCGTTAAGACAACCATAATTGCTACCAAATTATTGGGTCGCAGTAATTATATGCTTTCTTTACTCTTTAACTTAACCAGTCGGGATTTAAAAACACCGGACTGGACATATTCAATGCAATCCTCAAAAGCCAACTTAGACCTTTAAGGACGTACTTATGTTTACTGACGCAAATACACTATTACGCACTAGCGATCAAAGTAGCTCTTCAGCAGCAATCTACTCAAAGGCTTATGATTTAAATAAAGCAATTGCTAGAGCCCAGGATAAATTACTCAGCCTGCAACATGAATCAGGCTATTGGGTTTTCGAATTAGAGGCAGATTGCACTATTCCTTCAGAATATATTCTGTTGATGAATTATTTAGGTGAGATTGATGAAGGCTTACAAGCCAAAATTGCCACCTATTTAAGATCACGTCAATCCGAAGATGGAAGCTATCCTCTATTTACTGGTGGACCTGGAGATATTAGTTGTAGTGTTAAAGTTTACTATGCTTTAAAGCTTGCGGGTGATTCACCTAATGCTCCGCATATGACCCGTTTAAGAAACTATATTCTGGGCAAGGGAGGTGCTGCGAAAGCGAACGTGTTTACCCGTATTGCCTTAGCAACGTTTGAACAGTTACCTTGGCGTGGTGTGCCATATATTCCGGTCGAAATTATGCTATTTCCAAGCTGGTTTCCTTTCCATTTGGATAAAGTGGCTTATTGGTCCAGAACCGTTATGGTGCCATTATTTATTATTTGTACCTTGCAGGCAAAAGCTAAAAACCCTAAAAAAGTTAATATACTTGAGCTTTTTGTAACGCATCCAGATGATGAGCAACATTACTTTCCAGAGAGAACCCTATTAAATAAAATATTTTTGGGCCTCGATTTCTTGGGAAAAAAGACAAGACCTTTAATTCCCAAAAAAATGCATGATTTGGCCATAGCGAAAGCAAAAGACTGGATTATTGAAAGACTTAATGGCGAGGATGGTTTGGGAGGTATTTGTCCGGCAATGATGGGGGCATATCAAGCAATGTTACTGTTAGGCATGCCTAAAGACGATGAGTTAGTTATGACTGCCAAAAAAGCAATTGATAAATTGTTGGTAATCAATGATCATGATGCCTATTGTCAACCCTGTTTATCTCCGGTTTGGGATACTGCTTTAGCAGCTTTAGCCTTACAGGAAGTTGATAAAAGCACCGTAACTAAGTTAAATACACATAGTAATCCAGCTTTGATACGCGCTTACGATTGGTTAAAAAGCAAACAACTTTCAGATGAACCCGGTGACTGGCGTAACTCCAAGCCTGATCTTGCGGGCGGTGGTTGGGCATTTCAATTTGAAAATCCCTACTATCCTGATGTCGATGATACTGCAGTCGTCGGGTTTGCTATGGCAGAATCCAAGTTACCTAATCTGGAAGAGTCTATACATAGAGCGACTCGTTGGATTGTTGGCATGCAATCTGAAAATGGCGGCTATGGTGCCTTTGATGTAGATAATACCTATTATTATTTAGACGAGATTCCATTTGCTGATCATGGTGCTTTATTAGACCCACCAACCTCAGATGTGAGTGCGCGTTGTGCGATGTTAATGGCTAAAGTGGCTCAAGATCATGATGAATATTTACCCGCATTAGAAAGAACCATTAATTATTTACGTAGCGAACAAGAAGCAGATGGTTCATGGTTTGGACGTTGGGGAACCAACTATATCTATGGTACCTGGTCAACCTTACTGGGTTTGGAGCAAACTAACCTGCCTAAAACAGACCCTATGTACACCAAAGCGGTTACCTGGTTAAAAAGCAAACAACGTGAAGATGGTGGTTGGGGTGAAGATAACTTTAGCTATCACGATAAAAATGTAGCAGGTTCTTACCGTTTTAGTACCGCGTTTCAAACTGCTTGGGCTGTTTTAGCGCTGATGGCAGCAGGTGAAGCACGGAGTCCAGAAGTCAAAGCAGGTATTGATTTTATTCTACATCATCAACAAGCTGATGGTGTCTGGAATGATAAGTGTTTTACTGCACCAGGATTTCCCAAGGTCTTTTATCTAAAATATCATGGTTATGACAAGTTCTTTCCGCTTTGGGCCTTGGCGCGTTATCGAAATGAACTGAGTAAAAAGTGATTACAGGAATTGTTGTTGCTCTACCTGAAGAATTAGCGACGCTAACTTCAAAAAAAATAGCAAAAGGAGAATGTTTAAAGCTCAATGAGAACCTGATCGTTGCTTTTTCAGGCGCGGGTGCAATTAATGCTTCTAAAGCTTCACAGTTGCTTGTAGAAAATGGCGTGACCCGATTGGTCAGTTGGGGTTGCGCCGGCGCTTTGGATGCATTATTAAAGCCGGGTGATTTAGTGGTAGCGGATAAGCTTATAGATGCAGACGGTTATTTAGTCGATGATTGCTGTGTCATATCAAGCTGGTATGAGGCGATTATAAAATATTTGCCTAAGAAAGTGTCTGTTCATAAAGGGACGTTAATTGAAAGCCAGGAAATTATCTCTTTAAGCGTTGTTAAGGAGCAATTGTATGCCAGTACGGCAGCTATTGCAGTGGATATGGAAAGCATTGCTATTGCGAAGGTTGCAAGGCGGCATCAATTGTCTTTTTTAGCCATTCGAGTGATTGTGGACCCAGCAAGTATGAATTTACCACAAGCTATCAATCATTCGCTAAATGATCAAGGTGAGGTTGAAATGCCTAAATTATTATCATTTATCGCAAGACATCCTCTTGAAATTCCAGATTTGATTGTATTGGGGCTGTATTTTAATGCCGCCAAAAAAACCTTAAGGGCGTTGGTTAGCCAATTAGATTATGTGATCGCTTATGATAGCTATGACGATTAATGATCAATAGATTATTGAGTACATATTGCAGTTTTGTACTGTAGATATTTTTTATATTGAGTGATGGTGGTATCTACAATTGATGAGGTTAATGCCACTTTTGCAAATATTTTTTAACATTAACTTTATTTTTGAATTTCTACTATGACTTTCAGTATTGCCGAACTTTTTGCTCAACATAGCACTGATAAATTCGATTTGCATGAGCAGCATCTTAACAACCAAATGGTTAGAATGCTAAAGACTATTGGTTATGATCGTCATTATCAGCGTGCAGTAGGACAGTATCTTTATGATCAGGAAGGGGCTGAGTATCTGGATTTATTAAGTGGCTTTGGTGTATTTGCGATAGGTCGAAATCATCCTACCGTCATTAATGCCTTAAAAGAAACGTTAACACTGGAATTGCCTAACCTGGTACAGTTGGATGTCTCTATCCTGAGCGGTTTGCTGGCAAAAGAACTGTTAAAAACCACGCCAGAAAATATCGATAAGATGTTTTTTTGCAACTCTGGAACCGAAGCTGTTGAAGCGGCAATTAAGTTTGCGCGTTACACCACTAAAAGAGACAAAATAGTTTTTTGTGAGCATGGCTATCATGGTCTTACCTTGGGTGCTTTATCTTTAAATGGAGAGGCTATTTTCCGTGAAGGTTTTGGCACATTATTGCCCGGTTGTAGTGCAGTTCCTTTTAACGATATCGAGGCTCTGGAAAAAGCCTTGAGCAATAAGGATGTTGCTGCATTCATCGTTGAACCTATTCAAGGTAAAGGCGTGAATGTACCCGATGATAATTATTTACCTGAAGTTGAGCGACTGTGTAAGAAGTATGGCACTTTATTTGTTGCAGATGAAGTCCAAACAGGCTTGGGGCGTACCGGTAAGTTTTGGGCGATTGAACATTGGGATGTAAAACCCGATATGATTTGTATGGCAAAAGCATTGTCTGGTGGTTTTGCCCCAGTGGGTGCTGTTGCAATAACCAACAAGATCATGGATACCGTTTTTAATAGAATGGATAGAGCTGTTGTGCATGGGTCTACCTTTGGAAAAAATAATATGGCGATGGCGGCAGGTTTGGCTACTTTGCGTGTTATGGACGATGAGAAACTGGTTGAAAACAGTAGAATAATCGGTACTGATATTATAAATAGCCTGAATGCTTTGTCTGAGCAGTATGAGTTTTTAAAAGAAGCTCGAGGAAAAGGCATGATGATCGCTATTGAATTTCAATCTCCAAAAAGTCTTAAATTAAAAGCAGCATGGGCTATGCTGGAAGCGGCTAATAAAGGTTTGTTCTGCCAAATGGTGACTATTCCATTATTCAAAGAACATCACATCTTAACACAGGTTGCTGGTCATGGTATGAACGTGGTCAAGTTGCTGCCTCCTTTGAATCTGACCCAAAAAGATCGTGATCATATTGTGACTGCTTTTGATAAAGCGATTAGTGATACGCATCAAATACCGGGTTCAATTTGGGATTTAGGTAAAAACTTGGCTAGTCATGCATTAAAAGGCAAAAAAGGAAGTTGAGGTTTTCTTTAATGAGACAGTGGTTTCAATTAGTATCGTTAATATTGATCTTAGCTCAAGTTGAGTTAGTTTCTGCTCATGCAGTTGTGACAGCTTATTCTTTAAAAAGCACTCCGATCCATGCACATCAAGCTGATAAGGTTGAGCTTACTTTTAACTCTAAAATCGAATTAGGGTTGTCCCAGATTTATTTAGTTCGAAAAGGAGACAAGTTTGAGTTATTGAAAGTTGAAAGCGGTCGTAAACAGGGTGAAGTGATTGTCAATGTCCCTGCATTAGAGCCTGGTGACTATGCAATCAAGTTTAAAGTTTTTGCCGCTGATGGTCATTTGACTGAAGACGTCATTCATTTTTCAGTGTCTTAAGTAAGGTTAAGTAATGGCGGGTATAGCTGATTTTCTTGACTCTCTAGTAGGGGGATTTGAACTAATTTGTTATTCGATAGTGATGGGTGGATTATTTTGGGGACTTTTTGTGTTGCGTCCCTGGAATGAAACAACCAGTCACAGTACGGTATTGTTACAAAAAACAGTACAGCTAATTTATAAAGGCGGGCTTTATTTATTTGGAGCACAATTGTTTAAAATTGTGCTGAAGATCTGGTTAATGACAGCAATATTAGGGCGTTGGCCTTTTCCTGAATTTGCGGAGACAACGCAATTTATTGGAGGATTGACTCACGCTTCATTAACATTTTTGCTGGTTAGCTATTTTTTTCTGTTCTTAAGAAAAAATCCTGATTCAAAGGTCAACTGGTTAATTGCTTTGCTGGTGGCTTTCCCCATGGTTGTTTCCGGTGCCTGGTTATTCCACGCAGCGGGTCGATTTGATAATCAAGGTGTGTTGATGTCATTGACAGTTATCCATCAACTAGCGGCTGCAGTTTGGGTAGGTGGTGTTTTGCAGTTGGTTAATCTTTGGGTATTAAGAAAGGATAAGCAGGTTTCTGAGCAATTATGGCCGAAAATGTTAAGTCGATTCTCAGTGTTAGGCATTTCGGCAGTTATAGTGATTTTACTATCAGGCTTGCCAATTGCACTGCAATATATAGATAATTGGAACGGTCTTGTCGGAACCGGTTATGGTAATTTATTATTTGTTAAATTGATTTTGATGGTGTTAGCCCTTGGGTTTGCCGTATTGAATAAAAGAGCAGTAACTGACTATCAAGTTAGTGCCAATGATTATGCTTTAATTAAACGTGTTCCTTACTATATTGAAGCAGAATCTTTAGTCCTAATTACGCTCTTATTCACTGCAGCTAGTTTAGCCTCCCAACCTCCAGCGATTGATATTCCATCTTTAACGGCTAATTGGAAAGAGGTTTTAAATACTTTTCATCCGCAAATTCCTCAAACGATCTCACCAACCCATTCGGCATTATTGGCGGGTGAGGCTGGTCGGGTTGCCATTATTGATCAGGTTCCTTCAATAGCAGCAACTGAATGGTCAAACTATAACCATAACATTGCAGGTATTTTTTTGACTGTGATGAGTTTTCTGGCTATGTTGTCTTATGTCAGAAAGTTAGCCCTAATACCTTCTATTTTAAGTAAATATTTGGTCATAACAAATTATTGGCCGCTTGGTTTTGTTTGTTTGGGAGTTTTCCTTTTTTTTCGCAGTGATGCAGAAACCTGGCCATTAGGCCCCATCGGCTTCTGGGAGAGTACGTTTAATAACGGTGAAGTGTTGCAACATAGAATTGCAACTTTCCTCGTGTTATTCCTGGGAGGCTTTGAGCTGAGTGCAAGGTTGACCCAAAATACTAAGAGTAAACTACCCTATGTCTTTCCTATATTGGCAGCTTTTGGTGGTTTGATGCTACTGACTCATTCCCATGTAGGCTTTCAGGCTAAAAGTGCATTTCTTATCCAGGTAGGGCATACCACCATGGGTATTTTCTCTCTAATTTTGGCTTGTGGGCGTTGGTTGGAATTAAAACTAGACAGGCCAGGTAAAGAATTCGCCGGCTTTATTTCAGTTGCCGCATTATTTCAGATTGGCATCATCTTGATGTTTTATCGCGAACCCCTTTATTAAAAATTATGAATACATTATCTGACTATCTACTGCTCAACACCATCAATACGCCTGCTGATATCCGCAAGTTAAAAAAGGAGCAGTTAAAGCATCTGGCTGAAGAGCTGCGAAATTATTTAACACATACGGTGAGTATTTCAGGGGGGCACTTTTCAGCAGGTTTAGGAACCGTCGAGCTG
>CAIPPE010000184.1 GCA_903866825.1 uncultured Methylococcaceae bacterium | reverse complement strand
TTTGAAGATTATGGTTTTGACGGTGATGAAAGTCGCAGAGAAACCACCGAATGTCGTAGTATTCTGGCGCGAGAACTTTGGACAAAGATTAGAGATGATGCCCGCCGGGATTTTAATGAGCGTCTTAAAGCCAAGAAACAAAGTACCGGGACATGGAGCACTGGAACCGTTAAACTTGATCGCTTCTTAGGGCGAGAGCTTTGTGTTTTAGCTTGGGCCGCAGAACATGCCAGCCCCGCTGAATGTGCCATTATTTGTCAGAAATGGTTGGCCTTACGCCCGGAAGAACGCTGGTGGTTTTATGCCAAGACGGCAGCCGAAGCCCGATTAGCAGATCAAACCCAACGCGGTTGGCGTAAAGCCTTGTATTGCGCGTTGTCGGATGGTGAAAATATAGCACTGGGACAAAAAGTAAAACCCAAAAACAAAAAGCAAAATGAAGAGGAGATAATCTTTATGGATATTTTTGACTTTGTAGAGAACTAGTGCTTAAGTGAACCGATCATGCAAGCCTATTACAAAATAGAAACCGACACAGTGGCAAAAGTAGCTCCTATTAAATCTACCCTCACTGAAGAAGCCTCAGTAGTCACTACGCTTCGCTCAGCATTCCCCAACGCTTTGGCTATTTATGCTTTTGGTAGCCGCATTACTGGCTCTGCTTATGCGGACAGTGATTTGGATTTAGCAATTTTGGTTGCTGGATATGCCGACCCACTACAACTTTGGGATATAGCCAATAGTCTTGCCGATATAACGCAGTGCCCAGTGGATTTATTGGATATGCGTGCAGCATCAACCGTTATGCAATATCAAATTCTACAGACTGGACAGCGCTTGTGGGGAAACAACTTGGAGGCCGGTTTGTTTGAATGTTTTGTCCTGAGTGAAAAAACCGCACTCGATAGCGCACGTGCCAATTTATTGGCCGATATTCAAACCCGAGGACATGTTTATGGTCGATGATGTATTAATTAACAAAGCGGCCAGTATAGAGCGCTGCGTAGCACGTGCCCGTGAAGAATATCTCGCTGATCCAGCCACTTTTGCGGATAATCATACCCGCCAAGACGCAGCCATTTTAAACATTCAACGCGCTTGTGAAGCGGCTTTAGATATGGGGCAGCATCTGATTAGACGTGAAAAACTAGGGATTCCGCAAAGCGCTCGTGATGTATTTACCTTATTAGCGCAAGCAAACTGGATAGATACAGCACTGGCAGATTCATTAAAACGCATGATTGGTTTTCGTAATATCGCCGTGCATGATTATCAAAGCCTGCAAATGCCGATTACCCTCAATATCATTACCCAACATCTGGATGAATTTCTGCTCTATTCGGCGACAATCATCAGCAAAGACGCAGACAAGAGCCGATTTTGATACCTATCGTACCGGATAAGGAAAACCTTTTAACCGTTTGTGGGTAAACAATTGATCATTAACAGCAGAGAGAATGAACCATGCAAGCCTATTACGAAATAGAAACCGATATTCCTAAAGATCATCCGTTCAATTTCCAAACAAAAAACACAGAAGACTTAATTAATGCCATTAAAAGGTTTCGTGTTACAAAGACGTTGTCTAATAAGGAAATTAAGATATTAATCGAGGAAGGGCGGGACTAGTTTACGATCTAGCTTATTTGGAATTAGTTTTACGTTATCATGTTGAGAACACTAAAAAGAGAATCAGCTCATGCAAATCGCAATCAATCTTCCCAATGAGTTTGTGGCTTTACAGCCTGTAAATGAAATTGAGCATGATATACGCCTTAGCTATGCGCTATGGTTATTTAAAAATGCAAAAGTCACTTTATCAAAAGCGGCAGAATTAGCTGCAATGGATATTTATGCTTTTATGGCAGAATGCAAAAAAAATGAAGTGCCGGTTATCAACATAACAAAAGCTGAATTGCTTGAAGAATTAGCGAACATGAATGCCCTATGATTTTAGTTGCAGACTGTTCTGCTTTAATTGCTTTGTCGATTTGCAATTCCTTGGAGCTGTTAGAGCAAGTTTTTAGTCAAGTCATTGTACCTGAAGCTGTTTATTTGGAAGCCACGCAACCCAATAAAAAACACGCCCATGAACTTAAGCTTTACCTGGAAGGTAAAGTTCGTAAGGTGGATATGCAGCATTATGTTTTTTTAGATGGTTTTGCTGATGCCGGTGAAACAGAGGCAATGCTCTTATATAAACAAATTGATGCTGATAAATTATTGATTGATGATCAGCGCGGTCGTAATGTTGCAAAAATTAATCATATTGAAACAATCGGTTCATTAGGTGTGTTACTTGTTGCAAAGCAACGAGGACTGATTAACGAAATTGCCCCATTATTATCTTTACTCGAAAACTCAGATATCTATTTGAGCAAACAAATAATAGTTACTGTTCTTGAATTAGCAAACGAAACACTTGGATGATTAACAATGCTTAAACCCTTTGAGTGGCAAGACAAACCTGCCTTAATTGAACATTTGTTTCCGGTGCAGAAGATTTCTGCGGAAAGCTTTAAGGAGCAAATGGCGGGGGCGGGTAAAACACTGACAGCCCTTGGCAGTTATTGGAAAGGTCGTAAGCCACTCATTCTTAATAAAGCCTGTATCTTGGGTGCCTTACTGCCTGCCACTGATAAGCCATTAAAAGACCTTGAGATATTTGAGTTATTAATGGGCATGGATAGGCAATCTCTTGAACGTCGGCTTGAACATAAAAATGATAAAGCCAGTCGCTTTTTTCTGGCACAAGAACAAGACGCTGAGGCCAACGCTACTTATAACGAATGGGTTAGAGCAGCGTCCCGACCTGAAGAATGTGGTGATGCTCTTTTTACTCACGTTTGGGATAGCGTCAATGCCCACCTTGGAACCTCGGCTTCTTCATTCCCTGAGTTAATTGAGCAAATCGGTATAGCCCGTTTTGGTCATCGCCCACGATTAGCCGATGTCTTTAGTGGCAGCGGTCAAATTCCTTTTGAAGCCGCTCGCTTGGGTTGTGATGTTTATGCCTCTGATTTAAATCCCATTGCTTGTATGTTGACGTGGGGCGGTCTTAATATCGTTGGCGCAAGTCCAGAAAAGCGCATTGAAATTGATAAGGCACAAAAGGAACTCGCGCGTAAAGTTCAGGCTGAAGTTGATGAACTTGGAGTTGAAACTGATGGCAAAGGGTGGCGAGCTAAAGTATTCCTATATTGCGCTGAAGTGGTTTGTCCAGAAAGTGGTTGGAAAGTGCCTCTGCTACCAACCCTGATTATTAGTAAAGGTTACCAGATAGTTGCACGTCTTATTCCCGTACCTAGCGAAAAACGCTATGACATCGAAATAGCTCAAGTTGCTACTGATATTGAATTAGAAAAAGCAAAGATTGGGACATTACAAGATAGAGATATTGTTCATTCTCCCGATGGAAAAACGGTATACCGTGTCAGTATATGTAATATTCGTGGCGATTACAAAGACGGTAAAGAGAATAAGAACGGCTTGCGGCTATGGGAAAAATCAGACTTTATACCTAATAATGATGATATTTTTCAGGAGCGTCTTTACTGTGTACAGTGGATGAAAAAGAAGTCTAAGGGGGCTAAGGTATCAAAGAAATTTGATTATCAATTCCGTTCAGTTACCGTTGACGACTTAAAACGCGAACAAAAAGTGATTGATTTTGTCGGCTCACATCTTGTGGAATGGCAGGAAAAAGGATTTATACCTGACATGGTGATTGAAGCGGGTGCTAAAACAGATGAGCTTATTCGTACAAGAGGCTGGACACATTGGCAACATTTGTTTAATCCAAGACATTTACTTACGATTGGATTGATGAAACAAAATATTGCTGAGTCTTCGCTATATGTTTCACTTGCTTCAATGTTGGATTTCTCCAGTAAATTAAGTCGATGGACTACCTCAGGCGCTCGTATAGCTAAAGATGGAAGTGATCAACAAATAGGAGGCGCAAGTAATAACACTTCAAATGTATTTTACAATCAAGCATTAAATACATTATACAATTGGGGGTGTCGCTCTTTATTTGATCAAGTTACAGTATTAGACAAGCCTGTTAAGAGCAAACCGCTGGCAGTAAAAACCAATGTCGAGTGTCTTTCTGCAAATGAAATTCCTTCAGAAAACGACATTTACATCACCGACCCCCCTTACGGCGATGCCGTCAAATACGAGGAAATCACAGAGTTCTTTATCGCCTGGTTACGCAAGAATCCCCCCGCCGAATTTGCGCATTGGACTTGGGATAGTCGCCGCTCATTAGCCATTAAAGGTGAAGATGAAGGCTTTCGCCAAGGCATGATTGCTGCCTATCGCAAAATGGCAGAAATGATGCCAGACAACGGTATTCAAGTACTCATGTTTACCCATCAAAGCGGCTCAATCTGGGCAGATATGGCTAACATCATCTGGGCGAGTGGCTTACAAGTCACCGCTGCGTGGTATGTGGTTACAGAAACCGATTCAGCCTTACGTCAAGGCGCGAATGTCACCGGCACTATTATGCTGGTGCTACGTAAACGCCATAAACAACTGGAAACCTTCCGTGATGATCTGGGCTGGGAGATTGAAGCCGCCGTTAAAGCGCAAGTAGAATCCTTGGTGGGCCTGGATCAAACGATTCGATCACAAGGTTCAGAGGGGCTTTATAACGATGCCGATTTACAAATGGCCGGTTATGCGGCGGCGCTTAAAGTTCTGACCGCTTACTCAACCATTGATGGTAAAAACATGGTGATTGAAGCCGAAGCTCCGCGTCAAAAAGGGGTAAAAACCTTTGTCGATGAGTTAATTAATTTTGCTGTCTTAACCGCTGTGCAATTCTTGGTGCCCGTGGGCTTTGAAAAAGCAGAATGGCAGAAGCTGGCGCCGGTTGAGCGGTTCTATCTTAAAATGACTGAGATGGAACATCAAGGCAGTAAATCGCTGGATAATTACATCAACTTTGCCAAAGCCTTTCAAGTGCATCATTATGATCAGTTAATGAGCGATAGTTCAAAAGCCAATGCCGCACGACTTAAATTATCATCAGAATTTAAAGCCTCACTGATGTCCGGTGATGCAGAAATAGCCCG
>CAIPPE010000183.1 GCA_903866825.1 uncultured Methylococcaceae bacterium | reverse complement strand
TATCAATCGGCTGACAAAGAGTTACATGAACTGGTGGCCAGATCAGCCAATGATCCGCGCTTGATCGCCAAGCACATGAATACTGAATATGACATCACCAAAGCGGATGATGATTATTTTATGCTGAATGGTCGCTCATTCCCTTATACCTTAAGAGAATCGCTCATTCACATGGAAGAGAATCAAAGCGTAAAACTCCGTGTACTAAATGGTCATACTGAATCTTTTGCTTTGCATATTCATGGACACAAACCGACCGTGACGCATTATGATGGGGTCGACAATGGTCCTGGCTCTTATATTCAACGTGACGTGCATGGTTTGGTGCCAGCACAACGTCTGGATTTAGCATTAAGTGGTGTTGATGATGGCTTAAACAGCTTTGGTCAAGGTATCTGGATGTTCCATGATCACGTTGAGAAATCGTTTACCACTAAAGGTCATGGTGAAGGTGGTGATATTAGCTTAGTGGTTTATAAAGGCTTTGTTGATGATAAGGGTATTCCATCCGCGCATGGTATGAGTCTGGCGCCTTATTTCTCTAAGAAACTATGGAAAGGTCAATACCCCATCTGGCAAGATTATGACGCCTGGCGTAGTTTGGGTTTACCTGATTTAGATGCTAAGGTGACTCCGAATAAAGTTGCAGTACAAACACCTGCAGTAAAAGCTTCTGATACGGCTGCGGCGGCTAATGTAGCTGCCCAACAGGGCAATGGCTACTCTGCGCTTGAAAAGTTAATCTATGGCATTATCCTGGGTTTGATAGGTTACACAGGCTATGTTAAACGTCGCCCACTGATCGATTTATCAGTTAAATTGATTGAAATAGCCCGTAGTAAAGTCGCTAAGAAATAAAAGCCTGGAATGTATAAAGCCCCTGAGTGTTTGCTTAGGGGCTTTAATCACCGTCTTTAAAGTTAAGATTTTTTGCATAATTGTGGGAGTGGCTTTAGCCAGGATTTTCGTGGCTAAAGCCACTGCCACTGTTTTTCTGCAAGACCTTACGCTAAAAAATCTTCAACCTGTCTTAAAAACTCAACCGGCTGTTGCACATGCAACCAATGCCCTGCTCCTGCTATCATACTAACTGTCGCTTCAGGGAATAACGGACTCACTGCTTCTGCTTTAATATACTTAGACTCACTGCCCCCCAAAAACAAGACATCACCCGTATAAGGTGACAGGTGCTCTGCATTTGGAAAACCTATAATATTAGGTGCCTGACTTTTAAAAATATCCAGATTAACCCGCCAGCAATAAGCGCCTTCTTTTAAAATTAGATTCTGCAATAAGAACTGCCGATAACTTAATTCAGGGATATGCGGCGCTAACCATTGTTCAGCCTGTTTACGATTGCTAATATCACTTAAGGGCAATTCTTTAAGCGCTTCAATGAGATTATTAAAACAATGGGTATAACTGACCGGTGCAATGTCTGCGACGATTAATTTATCAACGCGCTCTGGGTGATTTAAAGCAAACCACATGGCTATCTTTCCACCCATACTGTGCCCCAATAAATGAGACCTTGTTAAGTGATGGGTATCCATAAATAACAATAAATCAGTCGCCATCGCGGGGTAGTCCATCACTGGATGATGTGGCGAAACCCCATGATTACGAAGATCTAAAATATAGACGTGATAATGGGCAGCCAGTTTTTCAGCAACCTGCCGCCAATTACGAGAAGATGCAAAGAAGCCATGCAGAATAATAATAGGTTCGGCGTCTGGAGTCCCTAAGACTTCAAACGCACATTCTACCTTACTCATTAGACAAAGATGTAATACAAGAAACCCATAACGCCACCGAAGACTCCACCCCAAACGACTAACCAGCCTAAATGCTCATGGATGATACTTTCAACCATTTCTTTAACTAATTGCGGCGTTAATTCATTCAGTCTTTTATCAATAACCGTTTCAATTTTATCAATAATATCAACACCGATTTTATGCGCATCAAGACCTTCCTTAATCGCGGCTTTAAATCGATCAGACTCAATCATATCAATCAGAGTACCCTTCATTTTTTCAGTAAAGGGTTCTTTTAAGGGGACTAACGCTTCTTCTCCCCCCATCATCATTAACAT
>CAIPPE010000182.1 GCA_903866825.1 uncultured Methylococcaceae bacterium | reverse complement strand
TTTAAGAAACTCGATCTCAAGGCTGTCAAAAAAGATATTGAAGCATTGATGACAAGCTCTCAAGACTGGTGGCCCGCTGATTACGGACACTATGGGCCATTTTTTATTCGAATGGCCTGGCACAGTGCCGGGACTTATCGTGTAGAAGACGGGCGAGGTGGAGCAGGTGGTGGTCAGCAACGATTCGAACCACTCAACAGTTGGCCAGATAATGCGAATCTGGATAAGGCCCGTCGTTTGCTTTGGCCGATCAAAAGTAAGTATGGCAGTAAAATTTCCTGGGCTGATTTGATGGTTCTAACAGGCAACGTTGCGTTGGAGTCTATGGGGTTTAAAACCTTTGGTTTTGCAGGTGGAAGGACAGACGACTGGGAAGCCGATTTAGTCTATTGGGGACCCGAGAAAAAGTTTCTTGCCGATGAGCGGTACAAAGAGGGTAGAAAGCTTGAAAAACCACTGGCTGCCGTTCAGATGGGCTTAATCTATGTAAATCCAGAAGGGCCTAATGGTAATCCTGATCCACAGGCCGCTGCTAACGATATACGCGAAACTTTTGGCCGTATGGCGATGAACGATGAAGAAACGGTAGCCCTGATCGCTGGCGGACACACCTTTGGAAAAACGCATGGTCAAGGAGAGCCGTCTAAGTGTATAGGAGCCGAACCTGCTGCAGCCGGTATTGAGGAACAGGGTTTGGGTTGGAAAAACAAGTGCGGTAAAGGAAATGCCGGTGATACGATTACCAGTGGTCTGGAAGGGTCCTGGACGGGGAACCCAACCCAATGGACTCTCCAATATTTAAGTAACCTGTTTGCTTTTGATTGGATAAAGACTAGGAGTCCGGCAGGCGCTACACAGTGGATTCCCAGTGATGCGAATGCAGCCTCTTTGGTGCCGGATGCTCATGATAAAGATAAGCGCCATGCGCCCATCATGCTGACGACTGACCTTGCTCTAAAAACAGATCCCAGTTACCAAAAGATTGCGAAACGTTTTCTGGATAATCCAAAAGAATTTGAACTTGCTTTTGCCAAGGCGTGGTTCAAGCTGACTCACCGTGATCTGGGACCTCGAACACGCTATCTTGGAGCCGAAGTGCCTAGTGAGGTTCTTATTTGGCAAGATCCTATTCCAGCAGTAAATCACAAGCTAATTAACGCAAGTGATATTGAAAATCTTAAGAATAAAATTCTTAAATCGGGTTTGACATTACCGGAACTGGTTCGCACTGCCTGGGCGTCTGCCGCTTCATTTCTTGGTACGGATATGCGAGGGGGTGCAAATGGTGCTAGGGTTCGGCTTGCTCCAGAAAAAGATTGGCCAGTCAACAATCCAGATGAGCTTGCCAAGACGCTTGCGAAGTTAGAAGCTGTTCAAAAAGACTTTAATCAAACGCAGGCAGGTGGAAAAAAAGTATCACTTGCCGATCTGATTGTGTTGGGTGGTAGTGCTGTAGTTGAGCAGGCAGCTAAGGCTGCCGGATACACTGTTAAGGTTCCTTTTACACCAGGGCGTATGGATGCATCACAAGAGCAAACGGATGTGAGTGCCTTCGCGGTGCTTGAGCCGAAAGCGGATGCGTTCCGTAATTACTATGGTGAAGGCAATTTGCTGTCACCCACGGCGATGTTGATTGATCGCGCTAATATGCTTACGCTCACTGTTCCTGAAATGACTGTTCTGGTGGGTGGCTTGCGTGTTTTAAATGCAAACACCGGACAATCGAAACAAGGTGTATTGACTAGTAAACCGGGAATATTGAGTAATGATTTTTTTATAAACCTGCTTGATATGTCCACGAAGTGGGAAAAGTCATCCAAGACTGAAGGAGTTTACGACGGTAAGGATAGAAAGACCGGCGAGTTAAAATGGACGGCCACCCCAGTCGATCTGATTTTTGGTTCTCACTCTGAGCTTAGGGCCATTGCCGAAGTGTACGCTTCTGTAGATGGAAAGCAGAAGTTTGTCACTGACTTTGTTAATGCCTGGAATAAGGTAATGATGCTTGATCGCTTTGATCTGAAGTAGCTAGGTAGTTAAGATTTTTACGACAAAGCCCTGTACTAGGATGATTACAGGGCTTTTAAATAACCGAAGCTAAGCAATGTGCCATAAACTAAGGATGGTTTTTAGACTTAAAGAGATGAAACTGTTTGACGGTTTCGAAAATATAAGTCCAATATGAACTAAAGTCCAACCGCAAGAGCCTATAAAGCCACTGTAACGTATTCGACTTTGATATTTATGTTATCTCTGGTAAAGTAATGTTATATAGTAACATAATAACTGAATTCGATTCATGGCACTTTCTTTCATATCCCCCCTCTTACCTCATCATGACCATAACCGGTGCCGAGAAAAAGCACTCCAGACCGCTGATCGTATCTGTGATAACCGGGGTGTTCGTTTAACACCCATGCGTCGACAGGTGCTTGAGTTAATTTGGGAGAGCCATAAAGCCATTAAAGCTTATGATTTGCTTGAACGCATTACACCCAAAGCAGGTACAACAAAGCCGGTAACAGTTTATCGTGCCCTGAATTTTTTGATGGAACAGGGCTTGATACACAAAGTTGAAAGTTTGAATGCCTTTATCGGCTGCAGTTTTTCTGATCATCAGCACCAACAATTGTTACTGACGTGTTCAAACTGCCAGGAAGTAGAAGAAAGACCAGCTGAGGCAGTCATGGAAGCAATAGACCGGGAGCTTGAACAAGCCTCTTTTACTATCTATTACAAAGCCATAGAAATTCACGGGCTATGTACTCATTGCGCTAAAATTGATGCTACAGCGAATCACATCATTGAATAGTTTTAAATTCGCTATGCCTAAGAAACTTATTTTAATAGTAATGACTGCTTCTGTTTTTGCATTGACTGCACATGCGAAGGATCAAGCCAACCCCACTTTATTAGCATCAGCACCCTCTCAACCGGCTGATGAATCAATTGTTGAACTCGAGACGATAACGGTGACAGCGGATGTAAAAGCCCAGCCATTTAACTCGGCACGGCCAATGATAAAGCTCAGCGGTGATGATCTAACCATGAAACTGGGTAATACCATCGGCGATGCGCTGAAGCAGGAACTGGGAATCACCAGCCAGACTTTTGGCCCCGGTGTAGGTACACCCGTAATACGAGGACAAAGTGGCCCCAGGGTGCGGGTGTTGCAGAACGGCATCGGTAGTAATGACCTCTCTCAATTAAGCCCTGATCATGCCACCAGCATTGACCCATCCCTTGCCGAGAGCATAGAAGTACTGCGTGGACCAGCTACATTGCTGTACAGCAGTGGCGCAACAGGTGGCGTGGTTAATGTCATTGATAACCGCATCCCTACGCACTTATCTGCCAAACCCGTTAATCTCGTGTTTGATCAGCGCTATGATTCAGCGTATAGCGAATCCAGTACAGCATTAAAAGCATAAGGTAGCCATAATCATCTGTCTTATCAACTGGACGTTGTGTTTCGGGATATTGGAAATATGTCCATCGGTGGCTCGGCTATTGTTGCATCCGCTGCAGAATCTC
>CAIPPE010000181.1 GCA_903866825.1 uncultured Methylococcaceae bacterium | reverse complement strand
AGCGTTTGGCACTTGTTCCGGTGAAACAAACGCTTTAATTCCCCGGGTAATATTTTCATAAGAGCTTCTATATTTGTCTTCAGATGATTTGGCATTAAGTACGCAAAAGTCTTCAAATCCCAGATAGCTATCAATCTCAAGATCAAACCGTTCAATAATCAGAAACTTGGCATTATTAGATAATTCAAAATGGGGCACTTTCAGTTTGGCATGTAGGGCGGCTCGCATACAAAAATACTCATTAGCCGCCAATTGGGGAAATTCATTTGGGTTCCAAGTTTTAACAATATGAGTTGCATCTTTATGGGTAATTCGATTAACGGTACTGTATTCACTGTCCCGAACCATAACTTTGGGTTGTACACCAGAAATGCCCGAATAAACAGCGTATCGATCTAACAAACTCTCAAACAATCCTTCAGCGCCATCATGCACCATGAGTTCACTTAAACTTTGCGGGGGTACTACCAAGGATCCTTTATCTTCTATGTTAAAGCGGAGTCTACCAATCTGATGTTTTCCAAGAATTTTAAGCAACGCTAAATCATCAAAATCAGGCACTGCTTTACTAAATTGGATACGAAGATGTTTCCGAAGATCGCCTTCTGGCAAATTCATATCAAAAATAGGGTGTAATTGGTGCTTAAAATTGTAAGGATAGGGATCACTGACAACCGGCATCGTTAGAGATACAGCGTTTTGTAAAAGACATTGTCTATCATAGCCAAAGTAAAACACGCCACGTTCAAGAGTTGACTTAAATAAATTACCCACTGGGTCTTTATTGACAAAGACGTTAAGCATCACGTCCATCTCGCTTCAGCAATTGTTGTAATGTTGGACGTTTTGATTTTTGTTGAACGAGTAACTCTAGCCCCAACGCATCGCAAATAGACAACACTTTACGAATGCCAATTTCAGAGATGGTGCCTTTTTCAATTCCCGAAATAGTGGCTCGACTCATACCGAGTTGCGTAGCAAGCGCATATTGAGTTATTTTTTTGCTTTTTCTGGCCTGTTGAATAACAAGGCCGATGTCATCTAAGTACATCATGCACTCCATACAATACATTTTAAGGGATTATATCTATTTTGTATAGTATATGATACATAAGTTTAGTAGCGATGAAGTTAACTGATCAATCTATGAGCTACTATTTCGACGGGTTAGGATCAATAAAGCCGAAGCAATGGATGTTTTATTAGGTCAATAAACCCAACTCTCATGCCTAAGCGGTAAATTATTCAGCTCCTCTTTATAGAAGCGCCATAGTAGCATCAGAAATTCATAAGCATCACCGAGGATATCATCCCCCTTCAGCGCGGTTTTTGGAAAAATCCAGCGCGGGGTTCTCGAAGATAGCGATTAAGCTGGTCAGTTTTTCGACCATATCCTTAAAGCTGACCCCTTCAGGAATGGTGATAGGCGCGTAGGGAATGCCTACATATTTATCGCTGACGTATTTAATAAACAACAGCACTAACACGTAATCTTTATACTGTGAGGCATCCATACCCCCCCGCAATTCATCGCAACTTTTCCATAATGAACTATACAGCTCAGATTTTTTAACAGCCATTCAGTGTACTTCTTTTAAGATATTGAGAGTAATAAGGTAAGACGCAATAATAAAACTCCATTTATGTTGGAGTAAAACAGCTTTAGCTGTTTTTACAGGCAATAGCTGAAGCTATTGCGCTCCTGTTTTTTTAACAACTAGTGTTTTATTTAACTATTTTATTTATTGCGAGTTACCTAAAGTCTTGTAAAACGCGAGTCCATGACAGCCAGTAAGCCAGAAGACTAGCGCTCTACACGTTGTGCTTACTTTATCACATCTACGCTTAACTGCCGTGAGCATCAGGCAGTATGGGGCGTAACTATTCAGTCCCCTTCTTTGAAAAAGTGGGGTTAGGGGGGGGTATTAGATAAATCCTCCTCGATCCCCTGGGTGTCACCCATAATTTGCAGGGTATTAGCATGGCTAGCACCTTCTTCGGTTGCTCTTCCAGTGATGATACTTTAGGTTTCAAGCTATTGAGCTTGATTATGAGTGGTGTTTTTAGTGTCAGTTGCTGAATAGTCTTGCAATATAGCGCTATTCAGTCAATTTGATGCTTATCACAATAGGGTTATTGGCACCTTTAGTGCTTATTTCAGCAACTCGATTCGTCTTAAAGAGGTGTTAGCCTGATTACGGCAGGTATTATATACGGCTGCAAAGCACCAGGGACCGCTTAGGATTAGTTTTTATAGGCGTAAATAACCCCTTGGGTTTTCTTTGTAGTCATTGATAGTGTCAGTTATGTTGTTGTCTGAGTAAGGGGTTAAATAAATGGACCAACTCAAGGCTATTTCTCTACGGGTAAAACCGGACAATCTGTTTGACTAGCTCATTTTCGTGCCGCGCTTCCGGTGTGGTGCCTGAAGCTTGGCTTTTATCTCGATAATAGTGCCAATACCTTAGCAGGCCGAGATTTTTATAGCGGGTTGGTACAGCATTATAACCCCACTGTTCAGCAAACTGCACTGGAAGCCACTGCTTTTTAAGAGCTGAAAGGGACGGTTTCAGATACTGATCTGCTTTTATTACGTTTCTATAGGGTGTTTTACTCAGAGCCTGTGGCTATGTTGCCGAGTGGCTTGACGTGTTTATTTAAGCAGACCCGGCGCATTAAAATAGCCGCGACTTATAGCCCGGTGGTGGGTAAAGAGTTGCGGTTTATAGGGACTCAATGCATGACTGACGGGGTTTTCCATAGTTTAACTGTGTCTACAGAACGTAATACGACCATTGAGCGAGTTAAACTGAGCTTTACTCAATACAGTCAGGGTTGAGTGGTAGTCTAGAGTCGCCTTAACGAGTGTGAGGGGGGGCTTTTGAGCATCGTAGTGACGAAGTTCTGATATGATGAACGCGCTTTATTGGTTAATACCACGTCTGAGGATAGAACGATGTGCTTCACTGTCGCTCAGCACATCCTATAAGGATATTTTATTGATTGCGAATGACTTTCTTCATCAGTTTTTAATAAATTCGATAGTCATTGGATATCGATAATCCTCACCTTTACTTGATCGAATAGCAGCCACCAAACAAAAAATAGCGTTTAAAGCAACCAGTAACCAGGGCAGAAAAAATCCAATAATAACGATAACTAAAACCCAGCTAATCGCATAATAAAGCAATGCACTTAATTGCCAGTTAAGTGCATTACGCGCGTTTTCTTTGACCCATCCTTCATTCTTTACCAGATAAACCAATAAAGAAGGTACAACGCCAAAGAAAATTCCTCCCAGATGAGTCAATACGATCATTAACTTATCAATCTCGGAGTTTCTATCATCCATTAAATTATTCATTGTTAGCTGTGTATACGAAATAAGACGCTTTAAAAGCTACCGATGTAATCCATTTTTCCTATATCGACACCGTTGTGGCGAAGAATCGCGTAGGTACTGGTCAAATGAAAATGAAAGTTTGGAATAACAAAATCAACTAAATACGCTTGGCCTAAGAACTTAAATTCCCGGCTACCAAACTTAACAGTAATATCACGCTCTTCACTGCCATCTATTTGTTCGGCACTGATGCTTTGTAAAAAAGCGATTGTTTTGGCAACACGTGCTTGCAACTCCTCAAAAGTAGTCTCATTATCTTCATAACTCGGTACTTCTATGCCAGACAAACGAGCGGCGCAACCTTTAACCATGTCAGTAGCAATTTGCACTTGGCGGCTTAAAGGAAACATATCGGGCGCTAAGCGAGCATTGATAAAAATAGCAGGTGCAATTTTCTTTGCTTCAGCATGCGCGGCTGCTTTATCCAGTATGTTAGATAAATTATCTAACATTCGTACAAATGCAGGAATAGAGGCTTGGTACATAGTCAATGACATACAGATTTAACTCCAGGAATAAGGGAGAGGCATCATACCTCAGTATTTTTATAGCGATTATATATCAATCGTGAGTTGTAAATTAAATGATAAGGGGAATGGTGATGTTAATCTGCTTTTGCTAATCTTTTGAGTACACTTTTATTAATCTTATTTAAAAACTCTTCACTGTTTTCATATTCTTGGGTTTTGATAAAATCAACAATCGATAAAACCAGCTTTTTAGTGTTTGCAATTTCTTGATGAGAACGACCACAGCCTTGACAATGAGTGCCTTCAGTGGTGCATTGATCAATACAAGGGTTAAATTTCATTAGGTATACTCTTTGGTTAATTTGAATGGCTTTTAAGCAAAGCCTTAATATGTTTTGAAATATAATACCTAATTAACCAGCACTATGAAAAAATTAATCTACCTACGTAAATAAAATATGAAACGAAGAAATCGTGCTTTAGTGCATTTGTTATGGCTTTTGTTGGCAAGCAATGCCCTAGCCAATGAATTTGAAACAGGCGTTTATGAAGCCAAAAAAGGTCATTATAAAAAAGCAATACCCTTAATCAATACAGCGGTGAATGAAGGCAACCCAATGGCGCAGGTATTTCTTGGGTCGATGTATAAAAATGGAAAAGGCGTGGAAAAAGATTTGGGTGAAGCCTTCCGTTTGTTTGAATTAGCTGCCAAGCAAGGTGACGCAGATGGTCAATTTAACTTCGCAAGTCTGTATGACAACGGCTTAGGTGTCATACAGGATCGAAAAGAGGCTGTTAAATGGTATCAATTGGCCGCAAATCATGGGCTTATCGATGCGCAATTACGCTTGGGCTTAATGTATCAATACGGACAAGGCGTAACCCAAAGTTATAATGAATCTGAAAAATGGTATCACATGGCGGCTGAACAAGGTGATGCTGACGCACAATTGATGCTGGGATTGGCTAACTGGTCAGGGCAAGGCGTTAAACAGAACAGTATAAAAGCCTATATGTGGACCAACATCGCTGCTTCAAATGGCAGTCATGAAGCCATTGAATATAAAACAAAAATGAACAAAACATTAACTCCAAAAGAAATTGAACAGGCATTGGGATTATCGAGAACCTGTAAAGCTTCAACCTACAAAGATTGCTGATTCTAAAAAGGAGCAACATTTACACAGCTTTTTTGCTTTGCAATACAGGTATAGCGTTGAATTGATTTTTTATATATATCAGCAATGCACTCAACATCAGTACCACAAGCGTATTTATACTTTATCGAATCCTTCCAGACTTCTTTTGTGGCAACTGGATCAGTCGCTTTTGCATTTTTATAAATGGACATGTTCTGGTTATCCAAAATAGCCAGATCTGATTGGGCACAAATCGTAACATCCGTTGGTTTTGTTGCATTATTGCAATCAAAACTTGGCGAAGATGACTGAACAGGTCGAATCGGCTCCTGTTTTACAGGCTCAATTCTTGGAGGCTCATTAATGACTTCAGGCTCTATCGAATAGTCAATCAATTCCTCAGTCTTTTTATCCTGAAGTTCTTTGGGGTTTTCTTGATGTATTATTGGTTCAGCAACTTGTGCGACTTGTTGACTCTGTCCAACCCGTTTTAAATCTTTAAGATCCAAGGTGGGCCTTAACAAGGCGGACGTTACAATTTCATCAAGTAAATGTACCCAGGCAGAACTTTCGAACCCAATAGAGGGCGTCTTGACATCACTCCTTGATTTTACCGAGTAGCTTACATTCTGTGAAAACACATTAATCTTATTATCAATAGAAAACTGTTTGGCATACTGGATAATATTTATCTGATTCTGAGCGCTACGCGTTAAATTAACATCAGAAAGCATGGGTGGAGGCACCGAAATTTTTAACTTCCCTGTGCATAAACTTTGGTGATTTTCAGCGTCTTTTTTGATTGTTTTGATATTTTCAAACTCGAAATGAATTAAACCGAATGACTCCCTCACCCTGGTTGCACCAAATATCATCGGGCCATCGTAATGATCCTCTCTTTTTTGAGCAGTTAACTTCAGGGCCTGTTCTGATAACTGGTTATAAATCAACCGTTCTGTATCTGATGAAGAGCAACTTTCGTTAGAAAAATTACACCCCAACAGCGTGGTAGCGCAAACCCAAAAAAGTATAGCGGTTGTTTTTCTAGGCATGTTTTTATTGGCAGTTATCCATACATTTAATTTTAATATTACTTAGTTTAAATTGTTAACTAGTATAATTAAACCTGTTTCGGCATGATCATCTTGCTGTACTGTACTCATAACTTAACTTAACACTCTCAAGAGAACTCTATGGCGTTGTATTGTGGAATCGTTGGTTTACCCAATGTTGGTAAATCGACTCTGTTTAATGCGTTAACCAAAGCTAAAATTGCAGCTGAAAATTATCCCTTTTGTACCATTGATCCCAATGTAGGCGTGGTCCCCGTACCTGATTCACGGATGGAAAAACTGGCGGACATAGTCAAGCCAGAACGTATCCTTCCAACCACTATCGAATTTGTTGATATCGCTGGACTTGTGGCAGGCGCTTCTAAAGGTGAAGGCTTGGGCAACAAGTTTCTGGCCAATATCAGAGAAACAGATGCTATTGCTCATGTTGTGCGTTGCTTTCAGGATGACAATGTCGTTCACGTTTCTGGCAAAGTAGACCCAGTATCAGATATTGAAGTCATTAACACCGAATTAGCCCTGGCTGACATGGCTTCAGTTGAAAAAGCTCTGCTGAGAGCAAGCAAAATAGCCAGAACGGGTAACAAAGACGAACTAGCCAAGAAAATTGTTTTAGAACAAGTTCTCAAACAATTAGAAGCGGGTGAACCTGCTCGTACCCTCCCCTTAACGGATGACGAAAAAGGGTATATAAAAGATCTTTGTTTAATGACCCTAAAACCCACAATGTACATAGCCAATGTGCAAGACGATGGCTTTGAGAATAACCCATTACTGGATAAAGTTAAAGCCTTGGCAGATAAAGAAGGCGCAACTGTCGTACCTATTTGCGCAGCCATAGAAGCCGAAATCGCCCAACTTGACGATGAAGAAAAGAAAGAGTTTCTGGATGATTTAGGGCTTGAAGAACCCGGATTAAATCGGGTTGTAAGAGCGGGCTATGCCTTGCTTAATCTTGCAACTTACTTTACCGCCGGTGTAAAAGAAGTAAGAGCCTGGACTATTCCCGTTGGCGCATCGGCTCCACAGGCAGCAGGCGTTATTCACAGTGACTTTGAAAAAGGATTTATAAGAGCTGAAGTTATTTCATATGAAGACTTTATCACTTACAAAGGCGAACAAGGCGCAAAAGACGCAGGTAAATGGCGATTAGAAGGAAAGGATTATATTGTTAAAGATGGTGATGTTGTGCATTTCCGATTCAATGTTTGACAAACCAGTACCAACTATTTATAATTTCCGTCTTTAATAGTAACCTATTAAAGACGGCGATATAGCTCAGTTGGTTAGAGCACGGGATTCATAACCCCGGGGTCGGTGGTTCAAATCCACCTATCGCCACCATATAAAATAAGGGCTTAGGTGCAAACCAAGCCCTTTTTTATTGCCTGTAGTTTGAAGAGCATTCTTAGTGACAATGTTCCATTACCTAAGTTTTTCGTGAGTTACCCTAACCCATAAGCCCTTAACTTATGGAGAAGATCGGCATTAAGTGTATCAGTTAAAAGTAACTCTTGCAGCCGCATTAGATAGGCATCTAAAGTAATACCTCCACCAGATTGTTTGCCAGCCAATCTATTATTACAAAACTCAGTCCACCGCAACTTTTCATCACTAGTTAAGGTATCTGGATAATTGCGAGCCCGATACCTAAATAGCATTTCAGGTAAACGGGCATCAGCAAAAGTAAATTCAGTTTTTGCTAGTTTCTCTGGCGGCATCGCTCTTATTTTAGCCATTTTTAGCTTGTCTGCTTCCGAAAAAAACCCTCCACTGTAAATGGCTGTATCTGGATCAGGAGCTTCGTCACTATAAACATTCCCAGCAAAAACAGCAGCCACTTTTTTTTCTATACCTGTTACTGCCTTAATTTGCTCGTTATTAATGTGACACAAGGACAAATCAATATCTAATCGCTGTTGATCTTGCAACCTCATCACAGAGACAGGTGCCAACACGGGGCACTTATTAACATGGACTGTTTTTAACGGGATTCTTGTTACACCTTCTGGCAAATCTTGCGTCGCTGTAAAAATACGCTGTTGAATTGCTTCAATAGATAAGGTTAAAAGGGACACAGGGTCAACCGACAAATCATAAACAATCACCCCATTGGGATTTGTAGGATGTTTACATAGGGGTACAACTATCGCTAAAGAGCTTTTTGCCGTACCGTATCGCCCTGAAACGTGAACAAGTGGTTTAAAACTACCCAATTGAAGCAGCTCAAGCACTTTGGTTTTGTGTCGATGTGTCATCAGAAACTGAAAGAGTTTAGGCTGGACCTGCTTAATCAATTTAGCTAAGTTGATAGTGGCGTACACATCCGATAAAGCATCATGAGCAGATTCATGAGCGATATTATTTGCAATGGTTAATTGATCCAGCCTGATATTAGCGATACCCTCTTCATTCACTGGCCAGTGAATTCCTTCAGGTCGTAGCGCTCTAGCGGCTCTGATGACATCTATAATGTCCCAACGGGAGTTTCCATTTTGCCACTCCCTAGCATAAGGGTCATAAAAATTCCGATATAAACAATTTCGAGTCACTTCATCATCAAAGCGAAGATTGTTATACCCCAAAGTGCAGGTGTTGGGTTGAGCGAGTTGTTCGTGTATCCGGGCAATAAATTCGGCTTCACAAACTCCTTTTTGATAAGCCATCTGAGGGGTGATGCCAGTAATTAAACAAGCATCAGGATTTGGAAGATAATCAGGCGTTGGCTTACAGTAAATAACTAACGGATCATCAATGATATTAAAATCTTCGTCCGTTCTAAGTCCAGCGAATTGAACTGGCCGATCACGTTGAGGATCGACACCAAATGTTTCGTAATCATGCCAATAGAACGTTTGCATTAAATCACTAAAAGTTTCATCCCTGATTTAACTGAGCTTCTGCGTCCAGCTTTTTTCTTTTGTCGCATTTTTCTACGCAAATACATTCAGCTTTATCCTTACCTCCACCACAAGAGCCTTTAATGGCATGTCTACCAAAAATAACACCAATTGCCATAATAACAATAACAACTAACATCACTACAAATGTAATTAAAAAATAAGTCATAACTTCACCCTCTATAATAGTATCTGTGATGATTACACAAATCACCGATAACAAAAAAAACGAGGAATAGACTTAGCCAGACCTCGTTTTATTTCTATGTAACACTTCCCCTAAGCATAAAATAATCTTAAGAGAAGTGTTAATCCATCAATTAACCGCCGAAATCGTCCAACATGATGTTTTCTGGCTCTACACCATTTGCTAACAACATGTTAATAACCGATGTATTCATGATTGGAGGTCCACACATGTAGAATTCACAATCTTCTGGGGCTGGATGGTTTTTAATAAACTCTTCAAACAATACATTGTGAATGAAGCCTTTATAACCGTCCCAATTATCATCCGGTAATGGATCTGATAAGGCTACATGCCATTCAAAGTTATCGTTCTCTTTAGCTAACATATCGAAATCTTCTACATAGAACATTTCACGTTTACTACGAGCACCGTACCAGAAAGTCATTTTACGTTTAGATTTCAATCGACGTAATTGGTCAAAGATATGTGAACGCATCGGTGCCATACCCGCACCACCGCCCACGAATACCATTTCTGCATCCGTCTCTTTAGCATAAAACTCACCGTAAGGTCCAGATACGATACATTTATCGCCGGGTTTTAAATTAAAGATAAATGAAGACATAATGCCTGGCGGAACAGTATCTGGAGCACCTGGAGGCGGTGTCGCAATACGTACGTTAAGCATAATTTCTTTTTCTTCAGGATAACTCGCCATTGAGTAAGCACGCAAAGCTGGTTCTTTAACGTCTGACACATAACGCCATAAGTTAAATTTATCCCAATCTTCGTGAAAACGTTCTTCAATGTTAAAGTCACTGTATTTAGCAACGTGTTCTGGACATTCAATCTGAATATAACCACCGGCACGGTAGTTAATTTCTTCACCCGCAGGCAATTCAAGTACCAACTCTTTAATAAAAGTCGCTACGTTATGATTTGACTTAACGGTACATTCCCATTTCTTAACACCAAACACGTCGTCTTCGACTTCAATGTTCATATTGTGTTTTACAGACACCTGACATGAAAGACGTTCGCCATGAGCCGCTTCACGTTTAGTGATATGACTTAATTCAGTCGGTAATATTTCTCCACCACCTGAATGTATTTTTACTTTACATTGCCCACATGTACCACCGCCACCACAAGCAGATGATACAAACAAACCATTATCAGCCAAGGCTGTTAATAATTTAGATCCTACAGGCACATGAATTTTCTTTTCATCATTGATCAGGATCTCAACATCTCCTTCAGCAACCAATTTGCTCTTCGCACCGATGATAACGAATACCAGCGCGATCACAAAAGCCGTGAAAATAATGATCCCTAATAGAATTTCCAGCATTACCTTACCTTCTTAAAGTTGGATTCCAGAGAAAGCCATGAAGCCAAGTGACATCAGACCCGCAGTAATAAAAGTAATGCCCAAACCTTGTAAACCGGCTGGAATATCACTGTATTTAAGTTTTTCGCGAACACCTGCCATCACTGTAATAGCCAATGCCCAGCCCAAGCCACTGCCTACGCCGTAAGTAACACTTTCACCGAAATTATAATCGCGCTCAATCATAAAGAGACTACCACCCAAGATGGCGCAGTTTACTGTGATTAAGGGTAAAAATACACCTAAAGCATGATACAAGGCTGGAAAGAACTTATCTAAAATCATTTCCAGAATTTGTACCAACGCAGCGATCATGCCGATACAACTTAATAGGGCCAAAAAGCTTAAATCAACCCCTTTTATACCTATCCAGGACAATGCGTCTTCTTTTAACAAAGCATGGTAAACAACATTGTTAGCCGGTACAGTAATGGCTTGTACCACCATTACCGCAACGCCTAAACCCATTGCAGTAGAAATCTTCTTGGATACCGCGATGAAAGTACACATGCCCAAAAAGAAGGACAAGGCCAGGTTTTCAATAAAGACAGCCTTTACAAATAAACTGATGTAAGCTTCCATTAGTGATGCCCTCCTTCACCATGAGCAATCGATAAAATCTTGAATTCAACTTTTTCAGCTTGAGCCGGTTTCCATTGACGGACACCCCAAATGATCAGGCCGATGATAAAGAAGGCACTAGGAGGCAATAACATCAATCCATTTGGATCATACCAGCCACCATCTTTAGTTAATTTAAAGACTTCGATGCCCAATAGTTTACCTGAACCTAAGATTTCTCTAAAAAAAGCCACGGTAACTAATATTAAACTATAGCCTAACCCATTACCGATACCGTCCATGAAGCTTTCTAAAGGCGGATTTTTCATCGCATAACCTTCAGCGCGCCCCATAACGATACAGTTAGTAATAATCAAACCAACGAATACCGATAACTGCTTGCTAACGTCGTAAGCAAACGCTTTTAAGATTTGATCCACCACGATTACTAATGAAGCAATAATGGTCATTTGCACAATAATACGAATACTGCTTGGAATGTGATTTCTAATCGCACTAATGGCCGCACTTGAAAAAGCAGTTACCAAAGTCAAAGCCAACGCCATAATCAGCGAGGTAGACATTTGAGATGTTACCGCTAATGCAGAACAAATACCCAATACCTGTAAAGTGATTGGATTGTCATTAACCAGTGGAGTGGTTAATACTTTTTTTGTTTCATCATTTAAAATTGCACTCATGATTTTACCCCTTTAACCGTTCTTACTTTTTTCAAATACGGTGCAAAACCTTCATTACTGGTCCAATATCTAACCAGGTTTGTAACACCTGTACTGGTTAATGTCGCACCCGCAAGACCATCAACCTGGTATTGAGAACCGGGTTTAGTGTTATCGACTGACCCTTTAATCAAACTTAAAGCAGGCTCACCAATATCAGCTTCACCAATCAAACCTTTATCTAATGCAGGTTGATCACTTTCAGCATACACTTTTTTGCCTTTCCATAAAGCCCGCCAGTTAGGATTAACAACCTCACCACCTAGACCTGGAGTTTCTTGTTGATCATAAAAGTTGATACTTTGAACCGTTTGACCATCTGCCTCTAAAGATAAAAAACCATATAAAGTTGACCATAAGCCGTAACCGTTAATAGGCAGAATAATTGATTTAACCTGGCCTGCTTCTTTCACTAAAAATACTTTAGCATATTTAGCTTTTACTCGGATATGGGCAATATCTTTATCTTTTGGGATTAAAATACTTTGAGCAGGATCTTTAGCCGCTTTACGCTGATCATATTCGTCAGCATTAATGCCATCGACATAATCCCCGGTTTCTAAATCGACAAGTTTAGCTTCAATCTTGTCAGAAAATGCGGCATTAATATCTGCACCTTCTTCCAATAAACCTGCCACATCAAGAATATTCTTCTTCATGTCAGCCGCTTTATTACCCGCTTGTAACGGTTTTAAAGCAACCGCTGCAAAAGATACTAAAACTGCACACACGAGACATAAAGACACTGCGATAGCGATTGTTTTTTCTAAGCTATCATTTCCAAGAGCCAGTACCTTATCTTTATAAATAATGAACTTACGATACTGTTCGTATTGCTCTAATGTAGCATTCAATTTTTCCAGGTGTTTACATTTACTAGGCATGACGTTTTATCCTTCTTCTAATATTGGCCTGAATGACAAAATAATCAATCGTTGGCGCAAACATGTTTGAAAATAGAATTGCCAGCATAATACCTTCTGGAAACGCTGGATTAACAACTCTGATTAAAACAGTCATAATCCCTACTAAAGCACCAAATACCCAACGACCTGTATTGGTCATTGCCGCACTCACTGGATCAGTAGCCATATAAACCATACCAAAGGCAAAACCACCTACAGTCAAATGCCAGTACCAAGGCAATGCAAACATAGGATTTGTATCACTACCAATGATATTAAATAAAGTTGATAGAAACACCATACCAGCAAAAACGCCCCCCATAATGCGATAAGACGCAACACGGGTATACAACAGGAACGCAGCACCAATCAAAATCGCTAACGTTGAAGTTTCACCCAAACAACCCGGCTCAAAACCAAAGAATGTTTGTAACCAACTGTAATTAGCGGCATGAACCGCGTCCAGACCACCGTTTGCAGCAAGCCCTAATGGAGTTGCTCTGGTGTAGCCATCAACCGCAACCCAAATTGAGTCACCGGTCATTGACGCTGGATAAGCAAAGTATAAAAACGCTCTTCCAGTTAAAGCAGGATTCAAGAAGTTTTTACCGGTACCACCAAAGACTTCTTTGCCGATAACAATGCCGAATGAAATACCCAAAGCTACCTGCCATAAAGGCATGTCAGGTGGCATAATCAAGGCATAGAGCATTGATGAAACCAGGAAGCCTTCATTGACTTCATGTCCACGCACAGTTGCAAATAAAACTTCCCAAATACCACCAATAGCCAAGGTAGTGATATAAATAGGCAAGAAATATAAAGCGCCATGAACCAGGTTAGAAAATGGATTAAGCGTGTTGTAGCCGAAAATCATCATCGGAATACTGCGCCAGTTACCTATTTTCTCTAAGCCCATCGATTCCATCGCTAAATTGGCTTGATAACCGGTGTTATACATAGCCATCAGCACACAAAACAACGTAGCAATTACTACAAAAGTCATCGTTCGTTTCAGGTCATTACCATCTCGAACATGCGTTGTGCCGCGTGTTACATCAGCAGGGGTATAAATGAAAGTATCCACCATCTCATAGAGACCGTAATACTTAGCAAACCGACCGCCTTTTGTAAAATGCGGCTCAATGCTATCTAATATTTCTCTAGCCGACATTATCCTTCCTTCTCAATCTTAGTTAAATTCGCTCTCAGTACAGGACCAAAGTCATGCTTACCTGGATCTACAAAAGTAAATAAAGAGACATCTTCTTCATCAAGTTCTAAACAACCCAGTAATTGAGCCTGATCAGAATCACCAATTACTAATGATTTTAGTAACGGTGTAGCCAAAATATCCAAAGGCATCACAGTCTCATAAACACCTACAGGTACAATCGCTCTGTTGCTGCCATTTTTATCGGTCGTTAAAGGAAAAAGGCGATTATCTTTACGATCAACACTTGATGTATAAACATTCAAAGCTGAATATTTATCTTTACCAGCAACAATCCAGCCAAATAATTCACGCGCCCGACCTTCTTGTAACGCAGAAACCTGGTTACTGTACCAGCCTAAAAATGCTGCCCATCCTTGTGCCGTGTGACCGTACAATACAGAACCCGAAACAACACGGTTCTCAACATCATCCTGCAATTCACCCGCCACTAAATCATCAGTATTAGCCCCTACACGTGTTCGCACCAAACGTGGATTTTTGACGGTAGGACCGGCTAATGAGACAACTCTTTCGACATTTAACTTGCCAGTAGTAAACAAAGCACCAATAGCAATTACGGCTTGATAATCGATATACCAAACGGATTTAGAGATGTTGACTGGATCAATAAAATGAATATGTGTACTCGGCAAACCCGCTGGATGTGGGCCAGAGAATTCCGCAACGGCAGTTGCATTACCTACCGCTATGTCGGCACCCGCAGCTTTAACAACGTAGGTTTTGCCGTCAGTCAATTTTGCGATAACCGTTAAACCGTTGGCAAAATCATTAGCACGTTCTTTGATAACAACCACAGGATCTGCTGCTAAAGGTCGAGTGTCAATCGCTGTAACGAAAATTGAACTTGGTTTACTGTCTATAGCAGGTACTTTTCCATAAGGACGCGTTCTTAAGGTAGTCCATAACCCAGAAGCCACTAAGTTTTCTTTAACTTGCTCAGCCGATAAATTAGCTAATTCTGCTTCAGCAAATTGATTAAAAGAAACCTCTGCAGTGCCTTTCAATTCAATAACGACTGATTGCAATACCCGTTTTTCACCACGATTAATTGCCTTAACAACACCCGCACCCGGTGAGGTAAATACAACACCAGGATTTTTTTTGTCAGCGAAAAGAACCTGACCCAACTTGACCGCATCCCCCTCATTAACTAACATAGTAGGTTTCATACCTACGTAATCAATCCCCAGAATCGCAACAGAATTAATCTGATTGCCATTCTCAATAATTTGTTTAGGACCTCCCGTTATGGGTAGGTCTAAACCGTTTTTAATAGTAAATCGCATAGTTGATAAGCCTACTCTCCAAACAAGTTGCGGCGAACTCATCCCCTTATAACAAATAAATGTTACAAGAGGCGCATTAAGACATAAAACGTTTGCATTACATCATAAAATGATTGTTTTCTCAATGCTGGATTTTGTTGTCAATTTATATCAAAATCGACCCTAAATACATTAGATGAATTCACTCATCCACATTTAGCGGCTAAGTCACCAATAGGCCGCAGATTACTAAAAATATAGCGATGCGAACTTAGGGTTTTACAAACCGCAAAAAAATGATGATGATACAAGCCAAATTGCAGCAAATTATTGAATAATACGTGCAATAATGAAAAACGTATAATAGTTAGTTTTAATATAGTTGTAATATCAATCTGTTTGAATGTTTACCAATTTAGGCAAACTTTGAGATATAGAAATGTCAACTATCCACAAAAAAAATGTCCCATTTAAGGTGTCGACTTTTGCTGCTAGCATCAGCTTTGCGCTTGGAATTGGGTGTATAACTTCAGTTAATGCAGCATCACTTGGCAATGCCTCAGCGACTACGACCACCCCTATCAAACATGTGGTCATCATTTACCAAGAAAACGTTTCCTTCGACCACTACTTCGCTACTTATCCATACGCAGCAAATCAACCTAATGAACCTATATTTACCCCGGATATACTGACTCCTTCTGTGAATGGCTTAGGAGAATTGATCAATGGTCAACTTGTCGGCGAATTACTGACCAATAACCCTAATGCTAATAATCCTGCCAATGGGAGTAATGCGATCAATCCCTTCCGTCTCTCCCGCAGCCAAGCATCCACGTGTGACCAGGATCATACGCCAGGCGATGAACAACGGGCTTTCGATGGCGGACTGATGGACTTGTTCCCAAGTACAGTGGGAGTCTCCTCCTGTGCTCCAACCTACTCTTGGGGCAAAGGTAATGGCTTGGTCATGGGTTATTATGACGGCAACACAGTGACCGCTTTCTGGAATTACGCCCAGAATTTTGCCATGAGTGATAACTCATATAGTACAGTGTTCGGTCCCTCTACACCCGGCGCACTTAATCTCATTTCTGGCAATACTTATCCAGCATACCCTAGCGCAACCACACCTAATGTGGTTGCTATGAATGGTTCTTTCGGTACGTTGACGGGCGACCTTCAACCTACTGGAGACGTCTGCACCACGAATACCCCCAATTTGAAAATGGGCGGTAAAAACATTGGTGATCTACTTAATGCTAAAGGCATCAGTTGGGGTGCGTTCATGGGCGGTTTTGACCTGACCATCACCAATCCAGATGGCAGCACAGGGTGTAAACGTCAAAGTCCTGCTAGTGCAGCCAATGGTGGTCCAAAACTGGATTACATTCCTCATCATGCCTGGTTTCAATACTATGCATCCACGCAAAACCTAAGCCATACAAGACCAACGGTTCCACCCAGCCAGTACGGTACTAGCGCCGACACCGTGACTAATCATCAGTATGATATTCATGACTTTTTCGACGCGCTTAACGCCAATAACCTGCCTGCTGTCAGTTTCTTAAAAGCACCTGGCTACCAAGACGGCCATGCAGCCTATTCCGATCCATTAAAAGAGCAGCAATTCGTCGTTAACACCATTAATGCTATCCAGCAATCCAGTTTCTGGGGAGATACTGCGATTATCATTGCTTATGATGACTCGGATGGCTGGTATGACCATCAAATGGCCCCTATCGTCAATCCATCATCAATTGATAATCCGCTAAGTACTCCTTATACTGATTGGTTGAGCGGAACAGGCAAATGCGGCAACGGTAGTATGTTGAAAGACGCCAGCGGCAATGCTATTAACGGTCGTTGCGGCTATGGACCGCGTCAGCCATTACTGGTAATTTCTCCCTATGCCAAACAAAACTATGTAGACCATTCTTTAACTGATCAGACTTCTATCCTTCGCTTCATTGAAGATAACTGGAGTACTGGACAGATAGGTGGCGGCTCCTTCGACGCTTTGGCAGGTACAATCAACAATATGTTTGACTTCACTACACATCATATGGTCAAACCTATGTTGTTATTGGATCCAAATACGGGTAATTCGCAATCACAGGTATCCTGTTTATTCGATTGGGCGCAAGATGTTTACGGCTATTTGTTCTATTCGTCCTTACCTGTAGTGACACAGTACACCCCCACTTACTCATACCGCTATTTTGCAGGCAGTAATTCCTATGTAGGTGTTTCAATTAATGACAATCATGTCTATTACCTGAATGCAAGTGGCAATCTCTTGGATGTGGGACCTTTATCTGGTTGGTTAGTGACCTCAGGTTGCCAATAAGATTATTTGTTATGGCATGAGGTAAAGACCTCTATTCCAACGGTACCGCGTGGTAGTTTGATAGAATTACTCAAGTGGGCTTGGATTGATATTCCAAGCCCTTTTTTATATATCCAAACCTGATTAATCAAACAAAATCAGCCAGATTGCCTTTAGTTTCTAACCATATTTTTCTGTCGGGAGAACGTTTTTTGGCTAATAACAAATCCAGCTGCCCGGTAGTGTCATCATTTTCTTCAATGGTTAGCTGTACTAAACGACGGGTATCGGGGTTCATGGTAGTTTCTCTCAGTTGACTTGGATTCATTTCACCCAAGCCTTTAAAGCGTTGAACATTGACTTGGCCTTTTAACTTTTCAGCTTTGATTCTATCTAGAACACCCAATCTTTCAGCCTCATCTAAAGCATAAAACACCCGCTTACCCACATCAATCCGATACAAGGGTGGCATCGCAACAAACACATGCCCTTCTCTGACTAAAGCCGTAAAATGCTGATAAAATAAAGCGCAAATTAATGTAGCAATATGATTACCATCAGAATCTGCATCCGCAAGTATGCACACTTTTCCGTAGCGAAGCCCCTGCAAATCAGTAGACCCCGGCTCTATCCCTAAAGCCACAGCAATATCATGAACCTCTTGTGACGCCATCACCTGACTGGACTCTACTTCCCAGGTATTCAGAATTTTACCTCGCAAGGGCATAATGGCTTGAAAATCACGCTCACGAGCCTGCTTGGCAGACCCTCCTGCAGAATCGCCTTCCACCAAAAACAATTCAGTCCGAGCAATATTCTGCGCTGAACAATCTGCCAATTTTCCAGGTAAAGCAGGACCGGCAGTAATCCGTTTACGAATAATCTTTTTGTTAGAGCGTAGTCTTTTCTGAGCACTGGAAATGATAATCTCGGCAATTTTTTCACCTTCTGCAGGATGCTGATTCAACCAAAGACTAAAACTATCCTTAGCAACCCCAGACACAAATGCCACACACTCTCTGGAGCTAAGACGCTCTTTTGTTTGACCAGAAAACTGAGGGTCTTCCAACTTGACTGAAAGTACAAAATGACAGTTTTCCCAGACATCTTCAGGGGCGACCTTAACACCACGCGGCAAAATTGCCCTGATATCACAAAACTCCCTCATAGCCTCTGTCAAACCGGCACGCAAACCATTAACGTGAGTACCGCCTTGAGCCGTGGGCACCAGATTCACATAACTTTCATTAAGAATTTCGGCTGGATTTTCAAGCGCCCAAATAACGCCCCACTCAACTACTTCATGTTTTTCTGCAACATCGCCCATAAAAGGTTGTTCCGGGAAAAACTCTATATCTCCAATTCTATCCAGTAAATACTCTTTAAGACCGTTTTGGTAACACCATATAAATTCTTCATTACTCTGCTCGTCTTTCAAAGTAATCTTTAAGCCTGGGCATAGTACTGCTTTAGCCCGAAGTACATGTTTTAATTTACTAACCGATATTTTACTTGAGTCGAAATACTTTTCGTTAGGCCAGAACTTGACTGAAGTCCCGGTATTATTACGCCCAACTGTGCCTGTTTCAATTAAATCCGATTGCTTTTCACCATCAGCAAAAGACATAGCATACACCTTGCCATTCCGTTTAACTTCAATGTCCAATTTGGCTGATAAGGCATTAACCACAGAAACACCTACCCCGTGTAAGCCCCCAGAAAACTGGTAGTTTTTATTAGAAAACTTGCCACCCGCATGTAGTTGAGTAAGAATGACCTCAACACCTGGAATGCCCTGCTCTGGATGAATATCCACGGGCATCCCACGCCCATCATCGCTAACCAAAACAGAGCCATCTTTATATAAAATGACATTGATGGTCTTAGCGTGCCCCGCCATTGCTTCATCGACACTATTATCAACCACCTCTTGCACCAGATGATTAGGTCGGGTGGTGTCGGTATACATACCCGGTCTTTTACGAACCGGCTCCAATCCGCTTAATACTTCTATCGCGGCCGCATTATATTCATTACTCATTATTACCAAAAACTCACAAGCCAATTAGGGTTACAACTTTACTTACAACGTTTATTTAACTTCATCTCTCTAGGACTTGCGCTTCAAAACTACTTTTGCCTCATTCCAAAAATCGTCTAACTCAGTTAACTCACAATCAATTAAATTTCTTCCTGACGCTTCAACCTGCTCCTCAATATACTGAAAGCGCCTGGAAAACTTTTTAGTACTTTCCTTGAGCGCAATCTCTGGATTTACCTTTAGATGTCGGGCCAAATTAACAGCTACCAGCAACAAATCACCAATTTCTTCCTGAATATGTGCCTGATCACCCGACTCCCAAGCCTCTTTCACTTCATTTAATTCTTCTAATACTTTTTCAAAGACAGGAGGGGCATCAGGCCAATCGAAACCATGCTGTGCAGCACGATCCTGGATTTTTTCACACTCCATCAAGGCTGGCAGACTCCCAGCAACACCCGCTAAAACACTCTCCTTTTGAGTAGACTTTTGCTTCTCTTTGCGCTCCAATGCCTTAGACTGCTCCCAAGCCTGATGACGTTCAGCATCTGTATTAAAAACGGCATCAGCAAAAACATGAGGATGTCTGCGTATCAACTTATCACTGATACCCGCTGAGACATCTTCAAAACTAAAAATACCTCGCTCTTGAGCAATTTGTGAGTGAAAAACCACCTGCAATAATAAGTCCCCCAGTTCAGCGCGTAAATCATCCAGATCATTACGCTCAATCGCATCTACAACCTCATAAGCCTCCTCTATAAGATAAGGAATCAAAGTGGTGAAGTCTTGCTTAATATCCCAGGCACAACCATCTTCTGGTCGACGTAAACGGGACATGATATCTAACAGTTGTTGAGTGTTTTTTAGCATAAAACTGACTTGGTTTTAAAATGAAAAACCAAAGTTTTCATGAAAGCGCTGTTTAAAATCGTCAATAAAAATAGCGTGATTCTGAGTACCATGATGCTCTATCTTGATAGCACCCATCAACGAAGCAATTCTCCCCGTGATGGTCCAGTCCAAATCATTCATCAAGCCATAAAGTAACCCGGCCCGATAAGCATCACCACAGCCGGTAGGATCAAGCACAGCCTTGGGTTTCGCAGCCGGTATAGTGATAACCTGACCTTTTGTATAAATTTTTGAGCCCTTCGCCCCTAACGTAATAACTAAAGCTTCTACCCTAGCCGCGATTTCTTCCAAAGACAAACCCGTACGCTCTTGCATTAACTCGGATTCATAATCATTTAAGGTTACCCAGGTTGCCTGATCAATAAAGGTAAGCAACTCCGCACCATTAAACATGGGCATACCCTGACCCGGATCAAAAACAAAAGGAATACCTAATTCTACAAACTGTTCAGCATGAAGAATCATGCCATCCTTACCGTCTGGCGACACAATACCAATACTAATATCCCGATCAGTAGGTATTGAATTTAAATGTGAAAAACTCATCGCGCCTGGATGAAATGCGGTTATCTGATTCCCCTCTTCATCAGTAGTAATATAGGCTTGACCTGTATACTGATTATCTAATGCATGAATAAACTCACCCGACAACCCGTTTTGATTCATCCAGCGACTATACGGTTCAAAATCATGCCCGACCACCGCCATCGTTAATGCTTCTTCACCCAAAAGATTAAGATTATAAGCAATATTCCCTGCACATCCGCCAAATTCTCGCCGCATATTAGGCACCAAAAAAGAGACATTTAAAATATGTACCTTCTCTGGCAGGATATGATGTTTAAATTTATCATGAAACACCATGATAGTGTCATAAGCCATTGACCCGCATATTAATGCACTCATAGCTATTTTTCCTTAAAGTAAAATTAATGCCCAAGTTGTTGCCGCCCAAGCCAATGACATCATCACAGCCGCTGAACCAATATCTTTAGCTCTACCCGATAGTTCATGATGCTCAAAACCTACTCTATCAACGACGGCTTCTACCGCCGAATTTAATAATTCAACCAACATAACCAATACAATACTTCCAATTAACAATAGTTTTTCAATTGTAGATTGCCCCAACCAGATGGCTATAGGAGTCGACACTACAAATAAAATAACTTCTTGCCTAAAAGCTTCTTCATGAGTCCATGTTGCCTTAAATCCGGCAACAGAAAAAATACACGCATTGATCAGCCGCTTAAGGCCTTTTGCATTTTGATTTGCCATTACAGTGTTTATTAACCTTTAGAAATAAAAAAAGAGAAAGCTATGGATTGTACTTCAATTAAATGAAAAAATGGCGACAGCTTATTTTCCATTATCTTAGGCTATATAGACTTTATAAGCATCAGCATCCATTAACTCATCCAAAGCTGATAAGTCATCTGCTTTAACTTTGAATATCCAGGTGCCATAGGAATCATCATTTATTTTTTCTGGCTCACTCGATAAATCAAGGTTAGTTGCAACAATTTCCCCAGAGACTGGACTATATAAATCCGAAGCGGTTTTAACCGATTCAACCACAGCACATTGTTCGTTAGCGGTTACTATACGACCTAACTCAGGCAACTCTACAAAAACAAGATCACCCAATTCTTGCTGGGCAAAGTCAGTTATTCCGACCCTAACAATATTTTCTTCTTCAACAATCACCCACTCATGTGAGGGCGCATACTTCAAATTAACCGGCAAATCACTCATAGCTTGATCTCTTAATAAAGAATACAAATAAGGTAACACGATTCAGGGTATTGGAAAGAAAGGTTAATTTTGAACCTTGAACCTTCTACTATGAACCTTTAGACTACACAGACTTAATTATAGTACCAAACAACAATAAAACATGCCTGAGATACTGATCTACACAACTAAAATTTGTCCCTATTGCATCATGGCCAAGCGCCTTCTTGATAAAAAGGGGGTGTCTTATCATGAAATTAATGTTGACACCCAAGCGGGCTTAAGAGAAGAAATGATGAAAAGGACCAAACGCCGTACTGTACCACAAATTTATATTGGTGATTTTCATGTAGGCGGCTTTGATGATTTATATGCACTGGATCAACAAAAAAAACTTGATACTTTATTGCAAACCGCCTAAAACAATCCAATAGATCATGAACATTAATCCACCCCTTATTTCATCGCCCTGCATTGGTCAATGTCTGTTAGGGCCTGACAAAATTTGTATAGGCTGTTTTCGAACGATTAATGAAATCACCTCCTGGAATCAAGTTGATGATGAAACACGCAAAGTTATTTTATACACGATTGAGAATCGCAAAATAAACTCTAAATCTGGATATAAAGTGTCTTTAGACAATAACAGCGTTACTAATTAATCGAGGATAATCCAAATGAAACAATTACATAGAAAAGACTTGTTTGGCTGGTCAGAATTTAACAAGGAACGGAATTTGGACTTTCATAGTGTACTTTGGGTGCGTGAAGAAGGAAATGTGCTCATCGATCCATTACCACTGTCTGAACATGATCATAGTCACTTGCAACGCTTAGGTGGGGTTCACACTATTATAGTAACCAACAGTGATCACTGCCGTGATGCAGAACATCTGGCCTTAACCACCGGCGCTCATATTTTAGGCCCGGCAGGTGAAGAAGAGACCTTTCCTATTAGCTGCGATCGGTGGTTAATTGATCACGAAGAAGTGTGTCCTGGTCTGATTGCATTTCAGCTTGAAGGCTCAAAAACTCACGGTGAATTAGCATTACTTCTGGAACACACGACACTCATAACCGGCGATTTAATCCGTAGCCATATCGCAGGCGAATTGTGTCTGTTACCCGAAGATAAACTGACTGATTTCCATAAAGCCATTAAATCAGTCAAACGGTTAGCAGATCTTCCCAATATTAAAGCAGTACTCACCGGTGACGGCTGGCCCATATTCAATCATGGCAGTGAGGCACTTCATCGCTTGGCAAGATCATACTAACTGGATTCAAAGTGACAAAAAGGTTCAGTTTTTAATCCAATAACTCCAGATTTCTAACCGCTCCACGGTCTGCACTAGTTGCTAACATCGCATAGGCTTTGAGTGCAGCCGACACTTTACGAGGACGGGGCAAGGCAGGTTTCCAGCCCAACCTGTCCTGCTCTGTTCGACGAAAAGTCAGCTCATCATCACTCAGCAATACATCGATGGTACGATTGGGGATATCAATACGAATAAGGTCTCCATTACGAACCAAGCCGATATTGCCACCTGCTGCTGCTTCGGGCGAACAGTGACCAATTGATAGACCAGAAGTGCCGCCGGAGAAACGACCATCCGTTAACAATGCGCACGCCTTACCCAAGCCTTTGGACTTGATGTAACTAGTGGGATACAACATTTCTTGCATGCCAGGACCACCCTTAGGGCCTTCATAACGGACAACCACCACATCACCCGCTTTAACCTTGTCACTCAAGATATTTTCTACCGCTTCATCCTGGCTTTCTACCACATGGGCAGGACCTTCAAAAACGAGCAGGCTGTCATCTACACCAGCGGTTTTCACCACACAACCGTTAATAGCAATATTACCTGTCAAAACAGCCAAGCCACCTTCTAGGCTAAAGGCGTGATCTAAAGAACGAATACAACCTTCGGCACGATCTACATCTAAGCTAGGCCATCGTGTGTTTTGACTGAATGCTACTTGCGAAGGAATCCCGGCAGGGCCAGCCATGTAAAAAGTTTTTACCGCATCACTTGGGTTACGGGCAATGTCCCATAGGTCCAACGCTTCTTTCATGGTTTTAGCATGCACAGTCGGTACATCTGTATGCAACTTGCCAGCACGATCCAGCTCACCCAGGATGGCCATAATGCCACCTGCACGGTGTACGTCTTCAATGTGATATTTATTGGTATTCGGGGCTACTTTACACAACTGAGGAACAATCTTGGACACCCGATCAATGTCAGACATAGTAAAATCGATTTCAGCTTCTTGAGCAATGGCCAGAATATGTAAGATAGTATTTGTGGAGCCCCCCATAGCAATGTCTAAAGCAATGGCATTTTCAAAGGCTTTAAAGCCAATAGAGCGTGGCAGCACAGAAACATCGTCTTGTTCGTAATAGCGTTTAGCAATCTCAACAATACTGTGACCGGCTTGTTTAAATAGTTGTTCACGGTCAGCGTGCGTTGCTACCACAGTGCCGTTACCCGGCAAGGATAAACCCAACGCTTCAGTCAAACAGTTCATCGAGTTAGCCGTAAACATCCCCGAACATGAACCACAGGTAGGACAAGCAGAACGCTCAACCTCGGCCAGGTCACTGTCTGACACTTTGCTGTCAGCGGCCATCACCATGGCATCAATCAAGTCGAGTTTTTTGAATTCTAACGTGTTTGTCTCTGGGTTTGCCAAACGTACTTTGCCCGCCTCCATGGGGCCACCCGACACAAAGATAACAGGAATGTTAAGACGCATTGCAGCCATCAACATACCCGGAGTTATCTTGTCACAGTTAGAAATACACACCAGAGCATCAGCACAATGGGCATTGACCATGTATTCCACCGAATCGGCAATAATGTCGCGACTGGGTAATGAATACAACATACCATCGTGGCCCATTGCGATACCATCGTCTACAGCTATGGTGTTGAATTCTTTGGCTACGCCACCTGCAGCTTCAATCTCACGCGCCACTAACTGGCCCAGGTCTTTCAAATGCACATGACCCGGCACAAACTGGGTGAAAGAGTTAGCAATGGCAATAATGGGTTTGCTGAAGTCATCATCCTTCATACCTGTAGCACGCCATAATGAGCGAGCCCCTGCCATGTTGCGGCCAGCGGTAGAAGTCTTAGAACGATAAACAGGCATGATGAAGGGTTCCTTAATTAAATAGAAATAGGTTTAAATAACGACAGATTGTTTACTATTATATACGAACCAGCATCAAACTTTTAAAGTTGTCACTTGCAAGCTAAATTTATATTAGTGCTAGCTTAATCTCAAGACTGTTCGACTCATTTAAAAGCCAACATCTTGATTTGCAAATATGATTTGTATACCATAACAACCATTCGGCCACTCATTACTGGAAAATCAATTGAAGAACAAATAGCCGACCCTATCGAAGACTTAAAACAAAAACTGGGTAAAGACGTCGGCACTCTACAAAATATTACGGAGCATACTAATCCCAAAGATGCATTACCTTATATTGCGGGTAAACTGCAAAACTTTTTAGAGAAAGGTAAACTTTAATTTACTGGCTTAGCGCTGGAACAACCATACAGTTAGCGTAATACCAACAAGAACGACAAAACCACGCATGATTTTTTCCGGCAGTCGGTGTAGCAGCCAATTGCCTGCGAAACCTCCGCCAATTCCTCCCAGGGACAGTGCCAGTGCTGCAAGCCAATCAACATGACTGGAAAAGGCAAACAAGACAAATGCCGAGGCGTTCATACCCATGGCCAATACATTTTTGGTAGCAGTAGCCGTGCGTACCTGTAGGCCAGCAACGGTCAATGTTGCCAGCATCAGAAAGCCAATACCGCCGCCGAAATAACCACCGTAGACCCCGATTAAAAACTGAACCAGCGCTAACAATGGAACAGGGACGTTGCTTACTGCATGAAGTGGCTTTTTACGGAAACTGCCCCAAGTGAAGATGGTTGTAGCGAATAGTACCAGCCAGGGAACCAGACGAGCGAAAAAGGTTACAGGGGTGTTAAGTAAAAGCACTGCACCAACAAGACCTCCTGCCACGCTAAGGCCGAGTAACTTACCTAGACTTAACTCGCCAACCCCACCGGCTAACTTACGGCCAGACAGAGATGAGGTGATCTGGTTTGGGAATAAAGCAACGGTGGAGGTTATATTGGCCGACAATGGATCGAGCCCCGCCAGAAGCAGCGTCGGAAAGGTGATGAAGGAGCCGCCACCAGCCAGGGTATTCTGGGTGCCTGCGTAAAACCCGGCAAGAGAGATCAGTAACAATATAGGAATATCAGGGTTGGACATGGACAGCATAATACAAGGTTCGAGATTAGGTAGTTAAGTATTGAAAAAAGGGGAAGATTCTCCCTATTACCATATGTTTTCCAACAACAAATCAAGGTTTAGTGGCGGAAGCAAAAACGCCCTGACCAACGCTTTGATTATATTAGGGTCAAGAATTTTGACTTACTGAACTTTCTCAAAATTATGTCCAGCTTAAAACCTATATTATGACTTATTTAAGTATAAAATGTTAGTTGACTAATGGGGCTAATTCTCTTATCAGAAGTTTTGAAGATTATGCATCACTGAGTGTTACCATTAGTAAACGAAGCTACAATTCTTAACCAATCACACTGATTTTAGGATATTTTTATGAAAACACTACAGCTATTATTTTGTTCATTTGGATTAATGGTGTTAACTGAAACGGTTAATGCAGGGGAAGTTAACTTTGGCAAAGAAACACCAACAGCAAGTCAAGTGATTAACGCGTTAGATCCAGGATCAGCTATTCAGGGGGATGGTCAACAGCAGGTGAAATCACGATCAATTGATATGAGTGTTTTCTCATCATCACCAGAAGCAGGTAAAAAGAAACTTAAAAAAACGATCAATCATGAACTTCAGAAAGCAAATTCTGAAGTCGCCTTGTCAATGGAAATCCTTTTTGACTTTAAATCAGCAGAACTGACACAAAAGGCTCAGGATCAATTAAAACCTGTCGGTGAGGCTTTAGCATCTGAAAAATTAAAAAACTTAGGCTTTATTGTCGAAGGTCATACCGATGCAGTAGGCGGTGATGTATACAACAAAAGTCTTTCAGAAGAGAGAGCAGATTCAGTCAAACGTTTTCTGGTTGAGACCTTTAATATCAATCCCACCCGAGTCCAAATTGTCGGTAAAGGTAAAAGTGGTTTACTTGATCCACAAAATCCAGGTAGTGAAGTTAATCGACGAGTACGGATTGTCGCTATTAAATAGCATAGACTTCGATCAAATTTATTAGTCGTTAGCAAGGTAAAACCACCGCCTTTTAGGCAGTTAGATTTATCTATGATTTTTTGACGTATGATATTACTCTGAACTGAAAAGTAGAGGGGCTTATGGATTACCGTTATAGAAGTCATACTGTTTTTAAAATTCAGTATCATTTTGTGTTTGTCACATAATATCGTTACAAGGTATTGAAGGGTGACGTTGATTTGAAAGTTCGTGAGCTGATTAGGCAGACATGTGAAGCCTTTGATATAGAAATTCTAAAAGGTGTTGTCAGTTAGGATCATGTCCATATTTTGGTTTCTGCACCAGGAGTAGTTAACTACAAAAAACAGGACAGATACAATGATTAACGAACGAGACATTCTTAATGCCAGCATTTTGATTGTAGATGATCAAAGGCCTGCTGTTTCTTACTTGAACGTCAGTCAGTTCTTTTGCAACATTCATAATAATTCAAATTTTCGTATTTAAAGATGACGTTTTCTGGATTCTCGGTGCTGAACCCTGACAATTAACCAATAGAACACGAAAAAGCCTGGAATTGCCATCATTATCCCCATGACAAGGGTACCTAACCAAAGCGGGTGTAAAGTGTCAAAAAATGTAGAGCTGAATACCGACAATTTTTTCGCCCAATCCATTTTTTCAAACTCTTGTGACAGCTTATCAATTTCAGCATAACTCAATGATTGATCTTCTTCGGACAATAGCCAAATACCTAACCGGTAACCACCATACCAAATTGGCAGCGTTGTTAGTGGATTTGAAATCCATGACCAAGGGATGCTGGCAATAACATTAGCCATTAATAAGCGTGCCAAAAGAATGGCTATAAAAGTCTGTCCAACTATCGGAAGCGTTGAGCAAAAGATGCCACATGAGCACCCCATTGCAATACGATACGGGGTGTCATTAAGGCGAAAAAGTCCACGCAATAATTTATGACTGACGAATTGTAAACGTCGCCCCCACCATTTTTGGGTTTTCGGGGGGGTGCCTAAGATGTGTGACGACGTTAGATTTTTCGTTTTGAATTGAATTAGAAAGAATTTTAAATTCATGTCATTACTTAACTCACGGACAGCATATTGAAAACGCAATGCATCAATAGGCTAAAGAAATGTGCACAAACGAGACCAAGAACCGCACCAATAAAACTACCCGCCAAAGAAATCAATAAAACCATCAGCACCCTGCTTGGATATTGGTTACCGAATAATTAGAGCTGGGGTTTGGTTATTGGCACAAACTCCGTATCGTCTTCATCTCGACCTTTATTAGCATAATCTGAAAGTGATTTAGGTGGAATCGCTGCTCTCAAGGCATTTAAGACGGCTAACGCATCAATTATTTCCTGAATAATCGCGCCCATAACCGGAGTCAAATATCCTAATCCGGCAAACGCCATGCCTACTATGCTTAAAAGCATGCCACCGACTGCACTTTGTAGCGCAATTTTCCGCATTCGCGAACCGATATGTAAAAGTTCATCAACTTTTAACAAGGAACTGTCCAAAATGACGGCACCCGCTGCTTCT
>CAIPPE010000180.1 GCA_903866825.1 uncultured Methylococcaceae bacterium | reverse complement strand
AGCCGGTGTACCAAAAGCCGCTATACCACCGTAACTATACTCATCGTCCAGCCCCAATACCACCAGACCAGCAACAGCAGCCGGTGTACCAAAAGCCGCTATACCACCGTAACTATTTGCATTAGTAACGCCTGGGGTTAACTGATTAACAGACATTACATAAACAGCGAGGTATTACCCGGCAACCACGCACCACCCGTATACGCAGATTGCCCGACATAAATGCTGGTAGGTATCGCCGTATTAAGCGTGTTAGCGGTACAGGGCTGCATACTGACACTGATATCGGCAATACTCCCCAGATAAGCCGTTTTACCAGCAGTGACAGAATAACAAAAAACCGGAGTCGAGAAATAGTCTGCAGCTGCACTATCGCCCACCAAAGGCATACCTGCACCGGCTATTTGCGTTTGCACAGCAGGTGATGAGAAATTTTGACCCCAGTTTTCAGTAAACTGATAATTTATAAAAGACCCAACATACTGTGGCAATATACTGGCAGACGTACCATCGCTATTCCAGCCTTTGAAAGCATTATAATTGCTGGGTAACGTAGGGTTGCCAGCGGTAGCAACCCACACGTTATAACTTGCAATAAAATGCCCAATATTATTAGTGACAGTATCAGCAATATTTGATGTTTGGATTATCGCGATGGCATCAAACCCGAATACCCCCCCACTAGCGGCTATATAACTGCAGAACTGCACCACTGGATAGGGATAGGCCAGGCCACTGGCGGCTAAAACAGGTGAGCCTACTGTCAGCAAATGACCAAGCAAAAACGGCACATAGCCAGAGCCGTTTAACGTTACCATAGCCATAAATCCGCCCTGGCTATTCGCCAGAAAATGAAAAAACGGGAATGTTAACGTAAACGCGGCGGCGATAAACTGTTGAGCGGCATACAGGTTCTGGTTGGGTGTATAGGGCGCTGCTGTCGCTGTCCCATACGCCGGCAAAGTATTATGAAAGGAGAACGATAAAGTATTGACTGCCGCACTGTTACAGTCAATTACAAACCAGGTCTGTGATTGCGCTCCGGTACCCAGACCATTTGGCCCCGGCACCATCCCCACCGGAGATACCAGTACAAACCACGAGTGATTCGTACCCGCAGCCGCCCAGATAACATTCGCCAGCGTCGGTACTTCACTGCCAGTGACCACCGCCCCCGTGCCGTTGGTATACTGCACCATCGTCCAGCCGTTCGCCACTAAAAACGCAATCAGCTGCACCACAAACGACTGACTGACTGTTGTTAAACTCGCTGCAGATTGCGGGGCCTGATTAACCGATGTAGTCCAGGTTTTTATAAAAGCCATGATAGGATCCTTTTAATTAATAGACCAACTTAACGTACCTATACTGAATGAATCAGATGAGCCGATAGTAATTGAAATAGGCGTAGTAAGTGGAATGCAGAGAATCATGTTGCCTGCCGTGCTGGTATCCACAATGCCAAAATGACTCACTATGCCCCAGTTGGTAGTGGCAGTCGGGAAGGTAATAGCATTAGCATTGCTCACAGTGCCGCTAGTGCCGGTGCTGGGTACGCCCGCCACACCTTGTGTGCTCGTCCACGCTGCCTGCGAGCGTGCTATCGGTTGCCTTGCATACGCGCCACCACTCACTTCGGTACCAGGACCTGCCTGAGTACAGGGAGTAGTATACAGCGCCACATAATACGAGGTTGGCGTCGTTGCTGATGCCGTTATTCCTCGCAAGATATGGTCGATAAACAGATTTTGAGCATAATTTGATAATGACGCTGCATGCACAGGCACTATGCTGAGTACCAAGACCAACGCCATCAATAATTTCGTGATTTTCTTCATAATTCTCTCCAAATTGTTTTGACTATTAAACAATGGATGATCATGATTTTAATTTAAATCAATTTAAAATCACACTCGTTAGAGAGCGCTGACAACTGTTGAGCCGCTAACAATTTTCATTGTCGTCGGATCTACTGAATCACCCACCCGCGCTACAGGATGACCGTCGGCTCCGCCCAGATTAATAGTTGATGAGTTAATGTTGACAATGGGGCAGTCGATGTCGGTTTCCGGCGCAGAAACGACCACTTTATAAGGACTGGTAATCCCGATATGATCGGCATATAACACTACCGATTGCCCCTGATTATCATAGACAGCCACCTCGCCTCCAGCCAAACCGGACAATCGATAGCGTCGATCCGCAACGCAAATAACCACTGCATTACCGGCATGCGCACCCACATTCAAAATAATGCCCTCAGCACCTGGCAAAGCGGCAGCAGTAAACCCATAGGGTTCAAAATTTTCTACACTATCTAGCGTCATTGCGCCTAATCCCTGCAACTGCATGGCCTGCATTTTAAGCGATGAATTTACCAGCGTGACCAACCCCCGCATAATCATGCCCTTAACCATACGCATCATGCTCGCTTACTCCGTTTGGTGTTGATTTTGACAGCGTCCGGGATAGCAGCGATCTCTAACGGCAACAGATCAAATGCAGCAGACGGCTGTACTTCCAGAGTACAAGTAAAGCCGCTTTGATCATCTACTTCAAATCCAATTTGCGTAATCAATAGTCGATCATTAATATTTAAAATGGGGTCGAATATATCTACTAGCGTATTCGGTGTCCATAACCCACCGGCGTTATACCAGCCTTGAACGGTATATGAAATCAGTTGCCCTTCACCACTACGCCGATTTAATTCTGCCCGTGATCGCACTTTGCAATCTGCCGTATTGGCTGGACCGTCGGCAATCACTGTCAAAGGCCTATAGCGGCTTCCAGAGCTGAAAGCGGTCGCCCCGTTTAGCGAAACAGCCGCCCCAAAATCAGTATCAGTACCCCGCGTCTGAGAGACCACAGTAACCTGACTAAAATCTCCCTCGGCTGAAAATCTTGCGCTAGCCCGAAGAATGTTATCGCCATAGATTAAGGGCGTCGGTGACACCAGGGTACCGGTATTAACAAAACTGATAGAGCCGTCGGGCAAACTAATCAGGCGTACACCGCGCACCCGCGACAATTCATTTAAAAAATCGAATATCGATTGGCCAGGTTCCAGCGCAACAGCGGGGAACGGCGCACCGACATCGGCTGCAGAGGTTACTGCAATGCCGAAAGGAGCACCAAGCGCCTGCGCGATTTGCAATAAGGTACGACCGCTAAACTGTAAACCGCTGGTTGAGCAATCTACCAAATCGACTGCTTTGCTTAAACCGCCAATATTGATAGTATGTGATTCGGCATCATACGAGGGCAACACATCCATGACATAACCGGTAATTACGGGTATAGAATCAATCAACACCTGGCATGGCTGGCCTTTTAAAATCGGCATCGGCGTAACGTCGGATATCCACCGATCTGCCAGACTAAAATCAAACCAATTAGAGGCAGTTTTAATCGATTGCACGACTTTTACCTTTTTCCAGCCGCCCCACAACTGCCCGTTTATCAACAACTGTACGTTAGACACTCAATACCTCCAGTGGCAGGCCACCCGGTACAAATACCGGATCAATACCGGGATTGCGTGCCAAAATATCTACTTCTCGCGATGCATCGCCATATAATCCATAGGCAATCACAAGCGCAGGTAACGTCGATGACGGTGTAAACAAATTGACTTGTGGATCACTGTTACCGATGGCTGTCAGATCAGCATACACCGCCGCTTGCAATAATTTAATCGGACTATATACGTTATTATCAGCCGTCAGTACGATCTTCGCCAACTGGCCGCAGACATAATCGCGCACCGCAAATGCATCCTGGCGACGCGCATAGGCCAGAGCCGATGAAAGTCGTGCCTGCTCAATCGCAGCCACTTGTGCGACAGCAGTTTGAAGTGCCGACACATGAGTGGCCGCCTGGATCTGGGTTGGGGTATTTTGGGGTAATAGCGGCCAAATAATCTGCGGGTTTAGCGCCTGGACTAGTCTCAAAGGCGTCAATGGCCTTACCGTATAAGGCAACGGCATTATCGGGGCCGGTTGCACAGCACGCACTAAATTGGGTGGCGTAACGGGAGAGCCACCAAAATAATTAGTAGACACGCCTAAATTAGTCAACGCGCCGCCCCGTAATAGCCCTGAATAGGACAGCTGCACAAGGTTACAGAGCAAGCCTGTACTCCCTGACGCTAAGCTCACAACCGACGACACGATGCCCGCAGGCGTAGACCATTGACCCAGAATCGCAGACAATGGATTTTGTCCACGAATCGCAGCTTCAGCCCCGGAAACTACAGCGGTCAATGCCCCCGCTGGAATTGGCAAACCTGCTATCATATTTTGATAACCGATGTTTAAATCATCGATAGCATTACCCAGCGTCGTTTGCACGTAGGTTGCGGCACTCATTACCGTTGCGCTCATATTAGCGATTACGGATAAATGTGCCGTTTTAACAGCAGCCAGCGTTGCGCTTTGGGTATTAACGACAGCTGCAGGCAACACCTCTCCCACCGATTCGGACATCACCACTGTAAAGATGGCTACACCGCCCTCCCGCGTGGACTCCGACAGTTCGAATTCCAGCACTATCATGTTCATGCGGCCTAGCCAGGGGTGTACGATGCGTTTAAGCCCCGGTTTTTCGATCTCAGCAATCAATGCATCTCGGCCAGTCATATAATCTGCACCAATTACAAACAACTGTAATGTTAAATGTCGGCCTTTGCGGCCCATATCCTCAATATACGGCATATCCCGACCGGGAAACTCATGTATCACCGTCCGGCGGCCAAATTTTCCAGCGCCCGACTCGACAAAGAATTTTACACCGTTAAGGGAGCCTGGTTGCGTATGCATCTTAGCTAGCCAAGCCGGTGGGGCAGGCAGCTTGGTCGATGGCGTAGCATGCGGTAATAACCCCGACAAGATAGGCGGTACGCTTGCCATCAGTAATGTGCCCCGGCGCGTTTGCTAGTTTGGTTATTGGTATTTTTAAGCGAGACATCACTATTGGGAAAAGTGGCCGTGCTTTGCAACTTTAACGGCGTATCGCTTAAATTTTTCAGCGTCACCTCGATTTTTTGCGGGGGCGACACGGGTGCTGCACCCTGAGGCAAAATCTGCTTATCGCTTAATCCAGATGTAGAACTCGGAAATAATAACCGCTCATCGCTTAAGCCCAGGGTTGACGACAAGCCGTTAAACAGTGACGACGAGCCTTCTTTAGTCGCTTCCCAAATACCTGCACCGTTCTTGATAGCAAACTCTTTCGTGTCTTGCCAGGCAGATTTTTTACCCTGCAAGTTTTCGTTGGTGTAATTGATCACGTCTGTAATCGCAACACGCAGCCCTGCGAACTGTTCATCAGCTAATGACAGCACTGTATTACCTAAGCGGCTAGCCGCAGAACCTAGGCCGCCCATTTGTATCTCAAGCTTATCGAAGGATCCAGTCGATTGGTCGACGGAGGCTTGAAAATCTGTAAATGATTGATCTTTTGACGAAAATAAAAGCGCTGCGCGTGCGCCTTCTTCCCCAAATATCTGATGACTTTGATTTATTTTTTGTTGCTCGTTTTTCATCGGCCTGAAATGGTCACGCACAATATCAACAATTTTATCAATCGGTTTCATCGTAACGACTCCATTTTTTCCCTCATCCCAGAAATCCATCCCTGATTTAGCGATTTCTTTACGCTTGATCTTAGAAACCCCGGCCAATGATTCCAAAAACCGATTAATAGACGTGCCCGCCTCATCGCCGAGTGAATCCATATACGCATTCATAGCTACCAGTTTTCGAGGATCGATATGCAATGCAGCTGCATTAGCAGATCCTTGCTTAACGTTATATAAAATACTAGTACTATTCATTGCCGAAGCGTCATCGGCTTTACCGATATAATTTGCCAAATCCATATATTCTTTTTTTGATTTAAACGAAAATGCATTCCCTAATGCGCCCATATACTCCGCTGCTGTCACCGGATCTAAGCCATTAAGTTGTGCTAAGGCCGCCGTCCCAGCTGCGGCCCCTTGCTTTCCGGAAATAAATTCTGGATTGACCCCGGATTTTAATAATTGATTGGTTAACTGTATCATTTCAGCGTCGCTGAACGTCGTCATCTCAGACAAATCCCGTGCGGTATCGCGAACCTCTTTTAGTTTCCTATTGAGGTCAGGTGCATCTTTAGCACCGCTAACCAGATTTGATTTAACTTGCAGCATGGCATCTTCGAGCTGGATGTCTTTACGTAAAAAAGCAGTGGTCGCTATAGCCGCCGTTCCCGCTGCCATCATGCCCATGCGGGCACCCATCCTCGACATACGGCCTTGCAATTGCACTGCGGCAGTACCAGTTTGAGTAGCTTCGCGCCGAAACTGCGATAAGGCCTGAGTATTCAAATGCAACTGGCTATCCATACGCCCTAGCCCCGATGTCAACGAATGCACCGCATGATCAATCGCGGTAATTTCCACCCGTGCCGCACCAGGATTAAAGCTACTCACATGCATCTGTTCATGCATGTGCCTCAATTCAGAGGTCAACGTATGAACGGCATGGTCCAGCGCGGTGAGATCTGTCCGTACCGCACCCGTATCAAGGTGGCCGATAGGCGCACCTAGTGCGGCTGTCGTCAGATGCGCCTCGGCACGTAACACCCGCATACTGCGCGTCATTGACAGCGAAAAACGGTTCATACGTTCGGCCACGCGTTGTGCCTGAGGGATAAAATCCCCGCCCAGATCAACACTAAGTTTGGCTTTAATATTCGTCACACGCTCACAACGCCCTAAAAGTAAAAATCATTTTGATAATCTGCAACAGACTGAGTTGCAAAATTTCTGTACGTGTCCAATGCGACAAACCCGATAACCGAGCCAACAAATTGGGCAATTCCCTATGTTGGCTCAGTAGATCGCCCCCGCGTTAAAGCAGCCTCCACCGCTGCCCGTGCCGCCGAATCTAAAATATCGGCTTCAGCCTGTAAAAGTTCTAAATCTGCAGCCGATAAACGTCTAAAAAATACATCCTGCAACGGGCCATTAATGTCGCCGATCTGTAAAATCTGTCGTTTTAAAATAGCATTCGCCATGCGGGTAGGTGACATCACTAAAATAGCCTCGCTGCCAATCCTAAGCATTTGTTCTGATACCAACGCTGCATCTTCCAGATCGCCTGCGGTCAACGTTCTCAGCTTCACGTGCTTATGCACGATCTTAGCATCGTCGTCGCCAACTGACAGCCCATTAATCAGATCGAATTCGTGGATGGCCATCAGATCGGCGTGCACGATTGTGCGGATATTTTGCAATCATAGGTGCCAGAACCGGCATCCAGTGGTGCTGGGTCGGTAGTAAACGCGTTGACCAGTAAGTAAGTCTGACCGGTATCGGTCTCAAATGTTACCGTCGCGCTGTCGAAATTAAGCAACTTCGCATTGACATCTGCCGTCGCCATGACTTTGCATTCCAGCATCGGAGTGCCCGTTTCCGCCGTAAAATAGACTTTGCCGTCGTCGGCGGGTTTTGGCGTGCGTTTAATGCCGCCTGGGTCGAGGGTCGCTCCATGCTCCGTTGCCATGATACCTAACGCACCAAGGGATATTTTAGCCATGCCGACTATTTGATTATTACCAGCCATTATTGAAACTCGCTATGCACCGCAAGGATGCGCATATTTTTGATTAAAATAGGATCGTCAAGCACATCGCACCGATTAGCGTTACTGCTATTGATTTGCGCCGCAATACCCGCTTTATAGACGTCATAATCCTGAACCCAGCCCAAATCCATAAAGTAAATATAGAGCACTAGCATCTCGGCAATGACTTTCTTGGGCTGCATGATCGGTTGACCGGTAGGCACTACATAGCTATCGTCTGCCAACTTCCAATTAGGGTAGTGTTGGGTAAAAAACTCTACTTGTGCCAGGCGGATGCGCGACAGTGTTTCAGCAGTCTGGATATACAGCCAGGTGCTGTCCTGCACACCAAGAGCATTAGTTTGATAGGTACTGATTTCGCACTCGATCACCACATTACCGGCTGCATCAACGGTATGGGTTGCAATGCCGTCAAACAGCAGGCTGTTGCGTGCAGATTTACCAAATTGGTCACCCGCATCGGGTGCCAATATGCCTGGCAGTATCGCCCCGCGTAATTGTCGCGACGGGTCATTTGATAACGCTTGCCCCGCAATGGCCGTATACACCGCACTCCACAACCAGGGGGCCGTCGGGCTTAAACCAGTCGAGATAATAGTCATGTTGACCAGATTGACAGTCGCACCAAAAGAACTGGTTTGCGCCAGGTTTCCGGTAAACGCTCCAAACGCCGTGCCGCCGATAGCTTCCATCGGTCCGAAAGCCGCACCCAGCATCGTGTTTAATTCTGCTAAATCGGATGAGCCGGAGTATGGGCACCCAATCCAGTTGTACCATTGACTGCCCATAGCGGCTAATGCCGCCGCAATATCTGGATCACCCGAACCGGCTACAGTTTGGGTGATAGTGTACGTCAGTCCAGTAGGGATTAAATCACCAACAAAATAAGTAAAACGTACATCAATAGCCGTTCCGGTCGCACCTTTCCATTTGCACGTTAAATCAATTTGAGCTGGGACACCCGCATGGATTGATGCTACTACAGGTACCGCCGTTAGAGCATTAATGGCCGCTACCAGATGGCTGACTACGTTTACCGCTGTATCACCCTGTAGTACGGCAATCTGCACTTGATAGCCTGCGATATAGCAGTTGAGTGTACCTGGATTTAAAGCCGTGCCAGCCCATAAAATAGACTTGACCGCCTGAATGCCTGCCGGATTATCAGCTAGTGCAACCGCATAGAGTTGTAGCCAGGGACTAGCATTCTGGGCGGCTTTAACCATTTCAGACAACATAGAGCCTGCGCCATACAAACTATCCGGCGAAGCGCTGGTGCCGCTGATGTTAGTGATAACGCCCGGGGTAACTGATCCATTATTAAATGACTGGCCGATCAGCAGCGCTTTACCCTGAAATCCTGAGCTGCCCGCGTTGTTTCCAGAAAACTCGATATAAACGCCTGGGAGCCGCAGATTTTGGCCTGGAATTGAATCAAACGCTATGCTCATACGCGGACCTTTTCAGATAAGATTTCAACATCCAGGGTTCTGGCGTTGGCAACGGGGGATCCGACAATTAACGATCCATCGTTAATGTGTCGACGGTAATAATGACTGAGGGATCGAATTTCATCGCCCTCATCAGGCATGCGCCGATATCGTCGTTCCGGCTGGCGTATCACATACGGCTGGCCGGTATCGGGATTAATAGCAGGTTTCAAGTACATTTAAGCGCCCTCCTGGGGAAGATTGATAAGCGTTGAAAAATCATCCGCGCCCGGAACAGTGAGCGAAGAGTCGATAGAGAGTATTTCAAATTTAGCGAGGGCTGTAGCGTCGATCGCTGCAGCGATCGGCAGGCGTGGCAACAGTAATTGCATAGCGTAAACAGTACCGCCGAGATCGGTCAGTACGTTAGAAAATAAATTGGTAATCGCTTTGCCACGCAGACTGCCACAGTCTGTAATGGTCAGGCCGTTCAACAATGGCATCACCGCTTCAATGATTTCATACGCGCCGATCGTTGTAGCCGTACCACGACGACGGGTAAAATCGGTCGGCTCTTTGACTACAGCATAAACATCAAAGCGGGCATTGAGCAGGGTTAACGTAGATGATTCGAGATCACCGCCGTTGAAAGCTACATAGACCGCAGGCGCTCTTTGCAGCAAAAGCTTTAACAGATCAATCGACCAAGATCCAGGCAAAGAGCCGGTATCACGTAGCAATCCCGGCAACCCGGACTGAACCGCAGCCAGGATGGTATCTTCTACATTGGCAATCACACTCGACATACGCCCTCCTTTAATGATGAGGCTATGTTACAAGGCGTTAAGGATGGAATGCTTTAAAGGGATTTAAAAACAAAAAAGGCCCCGAAGGGCCAAAAACTAAAGATTGCCGAGCCTGAAAGGCTCGTCATCATCATACAGGTAATCACGCATCTGGCGCTGACCAAAAAGCGTCTGCCCCTGATCGATAGCAATTGAATCGCTAATATCGAGTACTGCTACGCCGTTATCATCTGCGCCTATACCCATCTGATCCAGATCAATGTGCTTGAGATAATGGCAGGCCTCATCATAACGACTAATAACATGCTCTGTGGGCGTATCTTTGTATAAATAGTAGCGGACAATATCACAAGCGGCACGCACCAGGCGTGCCGGTATCGCGGGTAATGGCAAGTAATTGCACAAGAAGTCATTGATCAAGGCATCGCTATCAGTCAGCATTACGGCCAGTACGGTAGTATTTATCGTCGTTGCCGACGGGTTATCAATGTTGGTTAAGCGCACCATCTCATCGATTCCAAACCGAAGCACTAAATCATTTTGCGTACAATAACTCATCAATCCTCCTTTTTACCGATCTTACTTATTAGCGCCGCCGTCTTGACTGGTTGCACCGCCAACGATTTTATCATCCGCTTCCGAGTAGCCACTCAGTATTTTAAACGAGTGGAACTCTGTCTCATCCTCGGTGAGTTCAATAAACACATTATGCTCACGCAAAGTGGCTAATTCTTTATCCGATATCTGCAACTCATCTGTATCTACAACATTTCCGGATTTAAACAAACCATCTTGATGCATTAAATCTTTAAGTAATTTTAAGAACATGACAATTTCCTTAATTAAATACACGGTGCAAGCTGAAAACCGAATTGTGGTGCAGATACCACCTCAATCACTGATTCGCCTGCCCGCACCTTAACACCACCGAACAGACCTACATCCATGGTTGGAATCGTACCGGCTATGCGGTCACCGAATTGGGCGGTATAGCCCCAGGTATTGCCGCTTTCACGCGTCGCGGCATCGCCCTGGTAAATACCGGCCAACATATTGCCCCAGATCCGCTGCATGTTAACGGGCTGACCTTTATTAGCAATATTGATCCAGCCATCACCGACCACAATATCCTTAATTTCTAAAATATCAGCGAGCCGTTGCTTGGAGACACTTTGCCCCCCCTGGGGATTAACACCACCAAAGGCCGCTGTCAAAATCGCCGGATGCTGACTCAACTGTGTCCATACTGCACGCCCCATCACTAGCCTGTTAGGGCGCTTGAAACATTGATCCAGATAATATTTCAGGGTGATTAGCGGCGAAACATATCCCGCATACACAGAAAATAACGCAGTGCCAGTCAAAGCCACCGAAAATCCGAAATTATTGGCATTCATAAAAATAGCCGAAGCCCGCATTTCACGCTTCAGCTCAACCAGTGACATCACCTTTTGAGTCGCTCGCATCAATGCAGATTCGGTCGGGCCATTCATTTGATCCTGATTCGGCACTACTTCATCCAACCCCTGGTTGCGCGTCGCCAGATAAACCGGATCCTGAAAGTCATTGGACAACACATTGACAGCCCCGGTGCGGCCTACTTCGGTGTCTACCGGCGTAATCCAATCCTGGATACGGTCTTTTAGGTATATAAATTCTTGCTTGTCTGTAGGAATGCGCGGTAAAACCTCATCCGCGATCATGTCGTCTTGCCGGAATTTAATCGCAATTGCGATTAAATCCGGTCTGATAAATAATGGACTATTAGCGTCAGCCATAAAAAAATCCTCTTAAAATAAAAAATGTAATAGCGGCAGATTAGCCCTGCATCACCGACTGTCTCAGCAGCACAGGGATCACATCGTTTGCACTACCCGAAGACAGAGCAATCCCGATCACTTGCGCATTAGCACCAGCCGCTGGAGCAGCCAGAATGCCCTGACCGCTCGCATTGATAGTCAACCGCTGGCCTTCAATAACAGCTGCACCAATCGACAGCTGGACAATGCCATCCAGCACTACATCTACATTGCTACCGTTGGTAACATCCAGAGCGGTAAACCCCAACTCATTAACGACGCCGATTATCAGATCAGTAGCGGCCACAGCTGGCATGACATAATCCGCAGCTTGCGAGGTATCGAATTTGACAGCGGTATAGGGGGGAATTACGTAATTCGAATAATACGATTTATTGAGCAAATGTTTTTGATACATGACTTATCTCGTGTTTTTTAAAACGAATTGCACCGCTGTTACATCATCAACAATGCGACCGATCTTCTTTTGTGCTTCCTGATATTCAGACGCTGCTTGGGCGATAGCCTGGGCATCTTCAGTAAACTCCAGCGATTTCTCGCTACCTGGGGTTTTTTCAGTAAAATCCACTTGCTTAGGCAAGCCTGACAGGAAATTTTTAAACCAGTCTACTGGCTGGGTTTTAGTTTTCTCGGTGCCTTCGCCGAATTCAATAGCACTGTCATTCAAGGTATCCATAAACTCAATCACGCCCAGCTTATCTTTGGGTAATAGGCGTCCCTGTTTAACCAATGCCTCGGTAAACTCCGTTAACGTTCGCTTTTTAGCAACCCGCTTTTGCGCTTCCAGCTCTACCTTTTGGGTATTAAATTGCAGTTGCTGTTCGCTAAACTCAGCTTTACTCTGTTCCAGTGCGGCCTTTTCTATTTCAAGCCGAGATTTTTCATCAGCCAGCCTTGCTTTATCTTCTTCGGTTTGTGTACTCATCGCCGGTAAATCCTCTCTAAAATCAATGGTTATAAACTCAGTGTCGCCGTCCGCAAACGCAAACATCGTCATTTCGCCGGTGCTAACTGCAAACTCAGGCTCAGGCAAGCCCTTTACAGCCGGTGGTTGACCGCCTAAAAAACCGATATGGCGTAAATAATAAACACCCTGTACGGGGTTTACCGGACTGTCGGGCGGATAAAACGCGGCAGACATTTTTTTGTAATGCCCCGCCGCTACCCAGTTAGAAAACTCGGCAGTTACCATTTCTGGCAGCGCCTGCAAAAACCCGTTGGCAAAGGCTAAAGTATTAACCCAGCCGTAGGCCGGTGTATTGTCTTTGGGATGACCGAGCACCAACGGTGCTTTATGCAATGCACAATTATAGGCCGCCGCCGTCGCCGCTAAATCCGCTTCTGAAAAAGACAACTCCGTGCCCGCCGCAGAAATATGCGTGCCCGGTTTAAAAATGGATAAAGGTTTTGTATTTGTCATCATAGGGCCGTAGTGTAAGCGGCGACCTGACAAAAGACTTTTAAAGGGGTTTAAAACAAGTGATGAAGTACGTTTATAAACGGTTTATGGATTTTACTGCGGGTTTTTAAATAAAAAGTGTGGTGGTTATGCGGAGGGTATTAAAAACGCGCCTTAAAACGCATTTTTTAGATAGTTGTCCAGAATGCGTTGAATCATCAACTCATCAGCGCTCGATAGCCCTAAATAAGGGCGTGCCGGAATGTCACCCCACAAATGGTTAAACTCAGCTTTAGTGCCGCCGAATTGCTGCATAGCGGCATACTCCATCGTCGAGTACACCAGTAATTCATTGCCTGATACTGAATAGCTGATCTGATCCATCAGCTTACCGTTTTTGCCGATCAATGGTTTTTTACCTGTACCCTTGCGGGCTATTGTGACCGGTCTATTTTCCTTCCATTCCGTCCCATCGGGCGCAGTACTGGTTTCAAAGCGCTGCTTGGTCGACTCGACCAGTTTCAGTCCGATTACATTCAAGGGCGTATTTAACTGTTGGGTAGCCTGTTGCAGATTATGCAAAGCTCGTTGAATACCGCTATCATCCCAAGTTAATTCGATCATGGTTTTTTATGGCTCAATAATGATTTTAATAGCACGGCCTGCAATGCCGTATCTACAGTAAACTCACCATGCAGCACGGCATCACCCAAGGCCAGCACGGCTACAAAGGCAGCTTCGTCAATGGACTGCGACAATTCGCCAGTGTTTATCACGTGCGCCACCTGATCAAAATCGGTTGCCGTTGCCCCATGCGTGGCTGAATGGCGAATAGCAGCGGCAGGTAACAGAATAGCAAAACCCTTGGTATCGATACCGGTCACCCGTTGTAGCCGGGCAGGCTCCGCTACTAGACCCACCCAGGCAGGGGCTTTATCGGTCTCGCTATGCGCTAAAACCTGCGTGGCCATCGCCGAGCCTTTTTTCTCGTCGGCCAGATAGGCGTTAACTGCTTGCGCCAGACCCTTGCCGATCGGCGGCTCATAGCCTGCCAGTTTAGTCTGCATCATCTCGCGTAACGGCACATCCTGCTGGGCGACGCTCTTACCTGGCGTATAACCAAAGCCGTAATCGATGCCCATAGGTACTTGATGCGATACGCCCTGTTTGTCGACAAACGTATACGTACCGTTATCTGGAGCTGGCTTTCCCTCATACTCGGTAGCATCCACAGGGATAATTCGGCATCGGCAGCCGTAGCCATTGGGTGCAAAATGAACATCCCACCAGGGATCGTCATGTGGCAACACGGTGCTGTTCCATTCGACATGTAAAGGACGTGGATGATGCACGGAATCATTATGTAGATATTTCCAGTACGGGAGTGCCGCTAATACACCGGGATCCATCATTTGCTGATAGCGTCCTGCGGAATAGCTGGTTGACAGGTTGGTTTGGTAAATTACCCGAGCACGCCAGTCTCTACCTGCTTGGGTGTCTGACCCCGTCCAGCCTTCCCAGCCGTGTTTTTGTACGATAGCCTCGAAGTCCTTTTGAAAAGCGCCAAAACTTTTACCATCCCTAATCACTTTGTCCACTGCTGACTTCAAATCGGTCAACAGATCTGCTTTCATTGCGCCTGCGACCATAAAGGCCCGATCATGCCCAGCCGCTAGCACATCCTGATAATGCTCGGTGGGCATATTCAGCTTATTTTTAAAAAAGACCGCCTGCTCGGGAAAAGTCCGGTTAAACTTGCCGTCCTCCCGGGCATTAAAGCCGACCTGAGTAGGGCTTAAAATTAACGGCATTAACCGCCCTCGCTCACATCAAAGCGCCCCGCCAAATTAGCTACCGAAAAGCCCAGTGCCATCACTTTTTCCAGCTCGGTACTATCCAGCTGGCCATAACCGTTTAATAGCCTGTCCCTGAAGTCCTCTAATGATTCCGCGTACTCCAACATGCCGCGCACGGTATTTATTATGGCGTGGACGGGTGCGCCTGCAGCATTCGCTAAAATATCAGTCTCAGACGATACCGGCGTTGGGTCGATATCCTTGAGCTTTGCTGTGGTCGGCTCACTGTACAAAACTGGGGTATTGGTGCCCTTGGCAGTCTCTTTGAGGTTAGCCGTGCCATCAGAAATCGGCGTGCCAGGCGGGGTTATCTCTTGATAATCGCCATCGTAGGCTTCGCAAATGTACTTCAGAGTGGGTTTATAACCCATATCGAAAAGCACTTTGTCCTTATTCGCCAGCGCCATTAAGTCAGCAGGTGGGTCAGTTTTTCGCCAGACTTTCGGCGGCTTAACATTAGCGCCGAAATTGTAATACGTTAGCCAGCGGGCAACAGTGCGGTTAAATGATCCACAAACCAAATCCGCATCGGCGCGGATTAAATCCTCGCGTACCTGATCGGCGGTATCTTCTCCGCCTAACTTGCCGGGCGTGGCATCCAGTGATCCGGTATGCCCGACGTACACCTTACTGATAGCAGCGTTCATGCGGTCATACAGCGCGGTATAGTCTGCCGTGCCAGAACGGGCAGCCTGCATCAGCTCAACGGACATAGTATCGGGGATGCGGATCGAGGTAGAGCTATGTACTGCTCTTAACGCCTGCATGAGCCGGGTTTTTTCGATATCTGTCGCAGACGCAGGGTATTTGCCTACAGTAGTCGGTTGTGCGAACTTATCTAAAAAAGTCAGCCAGGTGCGCAGTCCAGATTTTTTAAAAAATACCGGCCAATACAGATAATGCCCCAAACCCAAGCCGTAATGCTCATCATCATGATCTGCACCACAGCTAAACGCCCAGAATTTACCAGGGTCCAGCGCTTGACCAGCGGAGATGTTGTAAGCGGTTTTTAAGCGCAGTTCGCCATTGGGCCAAAACCCAAACCGTGCCCGATGGCGCACTTTAATGTCGCTGATAGTGATGCTAGTACCATCCGTCGCCCACATAATTTCGGCAACGGCATAACCATACAGCACAGCTGCCAACATTTTTTGTGTCGTCGCATCCCAGCCCAAAATATTTTCCCGCGTCCAGTCTGATACTACCCGATTATTATTGAGCACATCGCTCAGCAAGTCGGCAGCTTTTTTCGCCGTCCTACTATCATCACCCGGCGTTACTCCCCACTCTTTGCTGATTAACGCCAGCTCGCGTTGTTGCCGGGCGGCTTTAACCTGGTCATCGCGGGCAATATCGTCATAGAGCCGGTAATTAAAATAATTGCCTTTGTCACGCAACACTGTATCGCTCGGCGGCTTGATCATATCCGATACAAACCAGGGATTAATCACGTCCATGCCGATTTCCTCGGTAGCAATTTCGCCGAGGTACGGTTTTTTACCCAACGACTGCATTTCGGCATATTCGCGTTCTGGAATAATTACACCAGAATCGCTTAACTTAATATATTGCGCCATTAAAAACCTCTAAAATCGGGCGTACCCGCTTTGTAATCATCCAATCCATCCGGTTTGTCGAACTCGATTGCCACCCGCTCACCATCAGACTCAAACTCAATCGGTGACGGCTTGCATGTCCGCACAGCAAAATCGGCAAGCGCCAGGGAAATGGCATAATCGCCATGCCGGGCAATGCCTTCTTCATTTTCAGTCGCCGTTTTAGGTAGCATGATAATGCCATCGATACGCTCTAAATCACGTAGATCAGATTCATGCTCGGCATCACGCGGAATATCAAACATATCATCTTCAAAATCCTGCACGAAGCCGGTCATATTATCCCTGTACCAATGTCGCGATAGGTTGACCTGCTCTACCGCTTTAAAACTTTCCCAGGTTAATTCAGCTATATTCTGTCCGGGACCGGTGGCATCCATTGCGCCGCCGCAAAAGCGGGGCAGTTTAGGGATTAAATACCACAGTACTTGTTGTTGCTGTAAGATCGGGCAGTTATGCAACTCGATTACGAATGGCACAAAGCGCTGCAAATCCAACTTTAACGTAATAGGCGTAATCACGGTCAAATGGCCTTTACGCGCAAAGTCCATTCCAAAATAATGCCGTAAATCCCTTGGCAATTTAAGCAGCAACGGCAACAAGACCCGACTTATCAATGCGGTAATCTCCGCTGTTCTGGCGTCCACAGACCAATGTTTAAAATCTTCATCGAAGGACAGACGCAACACCGGGCGCACTTCACGCATCGCCCGTTCAATCCAGGGTCCTGGTATCGCCGAGCCTTCGCCATCGCGCGGGATAGTATCCAGCTCTTCCAGCATGGCCGATTTTCTCGGCCCATAGGCTTTACGTATGCGTAGATACCAGTCTTTTTTGTCTTCTGGCGTCGGGGTTTTGCCGGACATAAAACACACGCGCTCATAGAGTCCGTTGGCGACACATTCGTCAAAAGTAATTTTGAATATCCCGGCCTTGGCGCCATACAAGCCCTGGCGGACATCGCGAATTAATTCGTTAAAAGGGTTTTTAAGCCCTCGGTGGGTGCTGATGATGCGAATGCGTCCACCCCAGATTAACAGTGCGGTAGCGGACTCAATGACTTTGCGAACATCCTTATGCAACGCCGCTTCATCGATATTGACAATGCCTTGCAAGCCGTGGACATTCTCGGGACGGCTGGACAAGGCTACAATCCGGTAACCGGAGCTAAACCGCACGCGGAATGCCGTGATTTGCTGGGTTGCCTCGCCGCGCGTGTCCTGGTCTTCAAAAATAAACTGCTCGATAGATGAGACACCATCGCCCTGCGCTTTAACGATCAACTTGGCGAACTTGGCCACATAGCCAATAAACTCAAGACCTTTTTCTCGGGTGTCGCCAATATAAAAAACGTTGCTTCCACCCGCTGATTTTTTAGAGGCTGCCGTAATGGTATCGTCCAGTGCGGTAGCCAGAGTAATGCCGGAGCGCCGGTTCTTTTCGGCAATCGCCAAGTCAAAGATATGGATTATCCGTACCCAGGCGGTTTGATGGGCCATAAATACGCCCTCGGCTAACGGATTAAAACTGGCAGGTAATGAGCGCACAGACTCCGGTAGTTCATCCCATTCGACAATCCGCTGCGTGTCAGCCAGCGGTGCTAAATTAGGCATTAAACACCGCCCATCAAGACTTTTTCTCGCCAGAACTGTGCTTGGTCCTCATCCAGCCCCTGTGCCTTGGCCGCTTGTGATACGCGCTCTGCGGCCTTAGCCAGAGCACGTTGTTCAATATCGCGCTGGGTTTTTTCATTGGTCGCTGACGCCCGTTCCAGGCGCTCGACGGCGACTGAAAGCTCTTTTAATAGTTTGGGGTCAGGTGGCTCATCGCCATCGGCCAGATGCATGGCAGACTCAAATGCCAGGTTACGGATCATTTCATTCAACAGCGCCCCGACTTTTCCAGCCGGTTCGTTGCCCAGTTTTCCAATCCACATGTCGGCAATCTGTCGGGATTGGGTGAGCTTAGCTCCGATTGTTGACATTTTGATAGCATAACGGTTAACCGACGATTTACTGACCGGTGCTTCGCCCTGCTCAGCTAAAATGGCATTAATCCGGGTCGTTGCATCCAACTGAGTAACACGTGGATCACGCAGTAAGGCCTGCAACTGCTCTAAAATGTCCGGCGGTAAGGCGGTAATTGATGACCCCATCAGGTCGGCCTGGGTCGTGCCACACCCGGCACGATTAAGTCGCCGTTGGATACATCCAGACCATCCGATTTAAGCACAGCAACCAGACACTGCGTTAAATCCGTAGTAGCCAATAGATTTACGGACTCCAGCCACGCCAGATCGGCCTTGACAACATGCAAGGCGACATTAAAGCCGAATTTTCGTAGTAGATCTTTTAGCAGGACATCATTGATTGAGTAATTAGTGTCTTGCGCCAGCAACTGTAAAATAGTCAGCCGTCTTGCTTCTATCGTTAAATCAGCCATGTTTTGTTCCTTTGCTTAAACCGATCAGCTCGCCTAACATGAGCTGAGAATCTTTAATCCCTGTATTAATTTCGTCAATACGTTGATGAATACGCGCCATTTCCAGACGCCACTGCTCATGTTTACTATCAATTTCATTTCGCGTCGGCATCGAAGCCAATTTGACTTCAGCCTCTCCCACTCGCCTTGCCATTTCATTTAACTTGCGATGAAAGTCTTTTTGTTCTACCTGATTCCGCCGGTCCAACAAGCTAAAACCGGATAGCGATAACGCGCCTACGCTCAGAGCTATATGTACCCAATTAATCACATCACCCATGTACCTTCTCACACCATTCGTATGCTGTTTGACACTCTACGCATAACTGTACGCCTGGCAACGCTAACTTTCTCCCTGCTGGAATGTCGTTGCCACAGCCTATGCACTGTGCTGCCGATGCTAAGCCGGAGGGCTTAGTCTGTTTCTGGACATGCTGCAATAGGGCTAAATTTTGGTAAAAATCCTCGACCGCCGAAGCTTGCTCATCTTTGCTCAAATGCCCGTCTGGGGCATGTAGTGCATCCAGCTCCCGCTCAGGGGGCAATAATATAGAGTTATTCATAATGTCGCACCCCTTCAAGGATAGGCTGCTAAAAAGGCTGAAAAAATCCAGCCTTTCAACGAGCGATAATTTTTATGCAGCAGCATCTTTAGCTGGGTCAGCTGTACCAACTGCTGAACCCGATGTTTCAGTCGTGTTAGTAGCATCGGCAGCAGCAGACGCAGGGGTAACCCGTAAAGTTTGACTGACAATAGTTTCGTCGAAATGGTTGGCCAACACAGCCGGATCATAGACTTCGTAATTAAATGTAGTGGTAATCGGATTACCGGCTGCATCTAACGACGATACCGTAATATCGGCAGTACCCAGGGTAACTACGGTGATTTGATATGTGCCATCAGGCAATGCCTCAACACTTAAAACACCGGGGTTACTGGACGTAACAGTCAATGCGCCTTCAATAGCAGCTTTAACGCCATCGACCGTCAAGCCGATAAAACTGACAATTATCGCGGAAAGCAAAATCGAGATTTTTTTGTTCATTGTATGTCCTAAAAAGGTAATTAACGGATTAAAACTCCTCGGCCATGCCGAGAAGCTGGGGAAAGTCTACCGTTCTTCACTATTAATTAACTTTAAATCCCTTTAAAACAAAAACCTATAAATCCCTATGACAATAGCCCCATACCAAGACCCCTTCTTGGTTTTTTGGCGGGAGCAGCTTTGCAAAAAAAAGACTTTATACAAACGGCGGCCATTACTTTTTTGCCGCAAACCGGCTGGGATTTAAACAAGGCGATCAGCTATGCCGAGCAGCTGTGGAAGCGCTTAAACGAACGTGGGTACGGTGAAATAAAGGCTAACGGTCCCAGAGAACTGGAAAAAGCCTATGACAAACTGAACCCGCTACAAAAAACCGGTTTCGATCTGTTTTGGTTGGCATTTGACTATAAAGAGGGCAAAGACAAAGCCGCATTAAGCTGGCTGAAACTCGGCGATATCGAAAAAACTGAACTGGATGAAATACTAAAAGCCGCTAAACAAACCGCTTTGGATAGAAAACAGTTACCGGAAGGACAAGTAGCAATTATGGCCCAAGGCTGGTTAAGCCAGCGCCGCTGGCTGGATAAACGCCCCTCGCAAACCGAAAAAACCCGGCAGATGATCAGTGCAAAAGAACATGAAATTCGCCAAATCACCGGCCATCTAAACCATGCCAAATCGATGACAGAAAAAACCACCGATGAGTTCTGGATAAAAGAAGTCATCAAACTCACTGAAAAACTCTCACAACTTAGGACACTATCATGAGCGACATTAAAGATGCAGCCCTCACCATTTTTCATGAGGGCAAAGCACTTGAAAATTCGGCAACCTGGAAAAACCGCCAGTTGCTAGGCAATCATCTGGCTGCACTCTTAGCAGCGTTAATTTTTGTAGCGCATAGCCTGGGTTACAACATTCCGCTGGATCAAAGCCAAATTACGCTGATTGGTTCGGTAGCGGGGGGACTCCTTGCTAGTGCCAACAGCTTCTTAACCGTGGCAACTAGCTGCAAAATCGGGATAAAGCCACGCAATGCTGCGATTGCTTAACCCAACCCACCCGCTCAATTTTTGAGCCAATTAACGTTAGAATCAGGACACATCATGAAAACACACTTTAGCTATCTGCTAATCCTTGCACTCGTCTTACAGATCTTATTCCTATATGCCTGTACGCCAGCGCAACAACAAAAAATCGCCGCAACACAAGCCAACATCAATACTACGGCAGCGGCCATCCAGGCTAATGTCGATAAAGCCGCACCCGTTGTACAGGCCGACATCGTCAAGGCTACACCTGCCATCAACACGGCAGTGGATATAGGGCTTACCGTGACCGGAAAAGGCGCATTTGTGCCGCTCAACGATACCGCAGCCGCGATTATCGAACGAGGTCAAGCAGCTGCTACACCCAAGCCAATACCGCCAGCGACAGCAATAGACTCACCCAGTGCTCCTACCACAGGCCCTTAGAAAATGAAGTTCGCACTCATCCTAATACCGCCAGCGACAGCAATAGACTCACCCAGTGCTCCTACCACAGGCCCTTAGAAAATGAAGTTCGCACTCATCCTTTTAGTTTTGTCTGGATGCAGTGCGGACACCCATTGTAAGCCCACCTTAGAGCCTCTTATAACCCTATCCACTCCAATTAACCAAACCCGCCTGGACGGGATGGTTATTGGATGTAGCTGTACAGGAATTTTAGAATGATTAATTCAACTTATGCTGCTCAACTCGTAGCAGCATCCTATGACCCAATACCACCCGATGTATTCGATACGATCTATCGTAATCAGGCGATCACCGTTTGTACAAAGACGGTAGGCGATACCCTCTATATCGTATTGCCAGGCACTGAAAAAGAACGCGATGTAATAATCGATTTTGAGTCGCAGTTTAATCTTCACCAGCATCCAATCCTGGGCTTAATCGTTGAAAGCTTTTATGAAGGTGTAGATGATGCTTTTGCGTTTTTAAAGCCATTAATTGCCAAGGTTCAACAGGTGGCTTTTGCAGCGCATAGTGCGGGTTGTGCTAGGGCATTAGACTTAGCGGGGCTGGTTATTTATGAACAAAAATCGATAGCATGTATCGATATTTTTGAACCGCCGTTAAATTCAGATCAATATTTAGTTGATTTCGTTAGAGATAACACGCTGCGCTTTAGGGCATTTTGTAACGGCAGCAAATTAGAAGGCGATCCAGTACCCTATCTGCCTTGGCACAAAAAGCTTGTGCAACACACATTGATTGATATAAATACCAAGCCTCCGGCTCCCTGGGGATTGGAACGAATACATCGACATTTAATGGCTACCGTACTTGAAGGCGTAACCCACTGGGAGACGCAACTTGACAACCACAGACTGAGTGAGCACTAACATGATTTTCATCGGCACAGCACAACAAAATGATATTCTGAAAAACTACACGCCTACAGGTGCATCGAATCAAACCAGTAGCGCTGAAGGCATTTCTGCACATGGGCCGCATGTATCAACCTTACTCGCCGAGCGTGACTATAACCGGATAATAGCGCTCAAACACCTCTTTGAAGCCGCTAGTGCTATCAGTGCCTTACCTCCGGCTGTACTTGCCGCCATCGCCAGCCGCGAATCCCACTGTGGGCTATTGCTTGATAAAAAAGGCTATGGAGATAATGGCAATGCCTACGGCATCTGTCAAATCGACAAACGAGCCTACCCCATCCATACGGGTGCGCCAGATTCCCAATGCCACCTAAACCAGGTCGCAACCATTCTGTTCTCCAATTTAAATTACATTCGACAACATCATCCCAATTGGTCCGAAGCTATCCAATTACAAGGTGCCATTGCGGCCTATAATGTCGGTTGTGGCAATATTAAAACGGTTGAGGGTATCGATATCGGTACAACTCATAACGATTACTCCAACGATGTTTGGGCGCGGGCGCAATACTATGCGGGGCTTTGCGGGGTGTAAGGCAAAAAAAAGGGCCATGCAGTGTATGGCCCTTTTTGCGCAGATGCGCATATTTATTCTTTTAGCCCCGGATTTCTATATTTAATCAAATCAATCTCGGTTCTCAAACAATATTCTGTCGCCTGGGTTGAACAGGTCACGCAAGTCAATAGGTTAACCGTAGCCGTCCCCAAATGAAGTTTATTCAAATCTTGCGTTTTATCAAACAAATCTTGCGCTTGTTGCCTTAAATATTGCGCTTTCTCCCTATATTCATGCATAAGATTCATGCATTGAGTACCGTCTTCTAATCGAGTGCTCATCCTCAACGGCTCCATCCTATAGCCCTTTTTTAATAAATCCCTAGCCTGCTGATAAATAGCCGACCCATTTTCCTGAGCAAACACATTTCCTACGCCCAAAAACGTCCAACCCGATAACAACAAAACCAAAATAATCTTCATTTGCTCTCCATTTACTGACAGATAGACTCGCACGGTATTCCGTCATGATCCCGGTCAAGGTTATCCATATCACATTTAGTTAAATACAATTCACATTCAAAAGCGCTGTTAGATGATGTATTTTCAACTATCGCCATCAGAAATACCGACTACTGCGCCGGTCCATTCTACTGCCATCGCAGGGAGGGGAGCCAATAAAATCAATAGCCAAATCAATTTGTTCATAGTTTTTCCTTTTTAAAATTAAAAATCAACCGATTTTTTTCTCAGTCCTTGGTTGCGTCTTCTCCCTGGTCGCGGCCTCCGCGCTCCGTAACGCCAGTTTAGTCACGGCGCTTTTATCCTCCTGGTCAGCGATGTGACGGAAGTTGTCGAGTAACGCCGCTTCTTCGCGGTTAAGTACGACCGCACCCGGTACAACAGCAGAGCGTATACCAGTCAGAATGTATTGTACGTCGGCACCGGCTGCGGCGATGGCTGCTAGGAATCCGCCATCTGGCGCACGTTCCCCAGCTTCATAATTATATTGTGTCTTTCGCGTAGAACCTCCAATAGCTGCAAAATCTGCCTGATTCAATCCAAGCCTTTCCCGCTCTTCACGCAATCGCTCTCCAATGGGTAAAAATTTACTCATAAATATCCTTGACAATGGGAACATTCGTACTCATAATTAAACCCGAATTAACACATATTATTTAATGACTAAACAATGACTAAACAAGCCAGGAGACAACAATGAAAACACCCGAACAAGTCAAAGCCGATTTTTTGGCTAATGGCGTCACTATCAGCCAATGGGCGCGTGACCACCACTTCACGCCCCGTGAAGTCAGCTTAGTGCTCAACGGCCAAATTAAGGGTCGTCACGGCAAGGGCCATGCTATCGCTGTGGCGCTGGGCCTTAAATCATCCCCCAATCAACAAGCTGCTTAGGAGCCTGTCATGAAACGTAATCACCCTAACCACAAACGCCCTACAACACGCGGCCAAAGCTGTCTCGATGAGTCAACGATACAGTTTATTGCGTCTACCAAGCCTATTTCGATTCGTTATGCTCGGCATAACTGTCCAGCATCTCAACAAAATGATCGATCAACTCCAGGCCCGAATTTAGTTCAGGAGGCAGATCGCGCTTGATGGACACCTGCTCTAATGCATCGGTGAAGTCATTGGCATCAATAATTTGTTTTTTATCCAACGTTATAACCAGCGTTAAAACAATATCGATTAGCCCTTGTATTTTTCCGTTTAGCTCATGGTATTGCTCGTTGCTCATGATGTTTTCGCTATTAATTAAAGATGCTTACATTTTTACACATTAAAACAAATTTTTACATGATGCAAACGTGTTTTTATTTTCAACCAACTTACTGATATTAGAGATTTGAAATTTATGATTGGAAAAACTAACTCCAGCGCCGCTAAGGTACTGGCTGTTCTCGATGTACTGCAACGCAACTTTGCCCACGGCTTTAGCCCGACTGAATTGGCTAAAGAAACGGGCTACAGCGCCAGCGACATCACCCGCTATGTGGCTACCCTAGTGCAATCCAACTTTGCTGAGCGCATCCCGGAAACAGGCCGCATTAGGCCCAGCCACCGTTTTGCACAATTTTCATTGCAAATCACAAAATCACTGGAAGCCGCAGCTGACCGGATAAAAGAATCTCAAGATCACTTAAATAGAGGTTAACCCATGTCACGTAAAGAAACCCTGATAGGAATTAAACAATACCGCGACGCCGATACCGAGAATGCTGAATTGAAGCTGATACAGCAAGAGAATAATGACGTAGCGGCAGCGGATGCCGTGATTATGGGCAGCTTTGATGCTATCAAGGCGATTGGTCGCATTGAAACAGCACAATTTTACGCGACGGTCGCGGAAAAGCTAATCGCCGAAACGGCCATAAATTTAAGGGAAGGCAAGAAATACAAGGGCTTGCCATACCAAGATGAAAATGGAATTACGCGACACGTCGCGCATTTTGAGGAGTTTTGCATAGAATTTTTAGGTAAATCAGCTCGGCGAGTCCAAGAGTTGATGAGTAATTACAACCAACTCGGCCCAGAACTCTACGAGCAATCTGAAAAGCTGGGCTTCCGACAACGCGATTACAACGCCCTTAAGTCGTTACCTGCCGACGATAAAGCCCTGATAGCCCAGGCCATCGAGTCAGAAAGCCTTGAGAATGCTCTGGATCTAATGCAGCAACTCGCCGCCAAGCATCAAAACGAAAAGCTAATACTGAAATCACATGCCGATGAATTAACCAAGACACTGACTGCCAGAGACTCGGTTATTGCTAAAAAAGATGAAAAACTAAACGAACTAGATCTTCAGTTGGAATCGTTAAAACTGGATAGACCGGTCAGCGCACATGTGAATTGGCCAGTGGCGTTTGAGGGCTATCTGACTCAGCTTGCCATCACGCGCAAAAATCTTAAACACGCGCTGGGGTCACTGGACGTTATTCGTAGCAGCGCTATGAAAATTACAGCGGAATCAGAAGCCGAAGAGGATGCATTAACCTCGGCCCGTGAATTACTGGCTCAGGAGCTGGTTGGTATCCATAATGAGACCGCTGAAATTCTCACTGCCATCGGCCTGACCTTTGACAAAACCCTGGGCGCGTACACTGAAACCCGTTTAAAGCTCCTGAACGTATGAATTATATAGACTGGATCGCTATGAATAAACCCAACGCCGATATGCTTGAGCTGCTCATGGCCTTACGCCATCAGCTTGATGCTGCACAACACGGCCATGGTGGCGCACTGATTACGGCGTTTGCTGATTTGCATGGCAAAAGTAAACAAACCATATGGCGCTGGTTGACGGCGTTTGCAGGTTTTGACTCCAAGCGTAAAAAACGCAATGACGCCGGTAAAAGCAGTCTATCAGATGAGGCGCTCGGATTTATCGCTGCCACCAAATCGGTCAGTGTGCGTGCTAATGGTATCGCGACTAAACCCACCGGCGTCGCGATGAATATCGCCGATGCCAATGGTATCGAAATACCCATCACCGCCAGCCAGATTAATCGTATGCTTCGGAGCCGAAAACTCGATACCCCAACCCAGGCCAACGCCCGCAATCATATCCCGATGCGTAGCATATTTCCTAACCATGTCCATGAGATAGATCCATCTCTCTGTCTGGTCTATTACCTGGGCAAAAAACAAATGCTGATGACAGAGGCTGAGTTTAATAAAAACAAGCCTGCCAGTCATGACAAGGTTAAACTGAAAGTATGGCGCTATGTCCGCTATGACCATGCTAGCGGCACACTGGATGTTAGGTATTACGAAGCTGCAGGCGAAAACCAGCGCAGCCTGTTTGATTTTTTGCTCTATACCTGGGGCGAGCAACCCCATCGACTCAGTCATGGCGTCCCAAAAATTCTACTCTGGGATAAGGGCAGCGCAAATACCAGTGCCGCTATTGTGCGCCTGCTGGATGCCCTAGGCGTTGATCACCAGGTCCATGCCACCCATCATGCCTGGGCTAAAGGCGGCGTAGAAAACGGTAATAGGATTATCGAAATGCACTTTGAAAGCCGATTACGTGATCAACCGGTCGATAACGTTGAGCAGCTCAATGCCAGTGCTGAGCGATGGGTACGTGACTATAACGCGAATGCTATTACACATGTGGACAGTCGCATCCAACGCGCTAGCGGCGACAAGTTAATTCGTGATGAGCTTTGGCAACTGATACTACGTACCCCAGAGAATTTAATAAAAATGCCGGAAGCGCACGTTTGCAAATGGTTTCTCACCGGAAAGGATGAAACCCGTCACATTCGTGACAATCTGATTAGTTATGTGCATCCTGAAATGGGCAAAAGTCAAAAATACAATCTACGCCAGTGGGCCGAATTTTATAGCCAAAACGATAAGGTCAAGGTTAGCCCCCTATTGCTGGCAGAAGGCGCTATCCGCGTAGAAATTGATCAATTTGGCAAAGCCCCGCTGACTATCCAGGTAATGCCTGCTGTTGATTTTGATGCTTTTGGTCGTCAACTTGAAGCGCAGGTGATCGGTGAGGGCTTTGACCGGGCTAAAGACACAGTTGCTGAACGCGCGGCTAAACAAATCGCAAAGACCGCCTTCGGTGATGTGTCTTTGGAAGCCGCTGAAGAGCTATTACGTAAAAACGTTCGACCCTTCCAGGCTATGAACGACGGCAAGGGCATCGTCTCCCATACCCATTTGGGTAAAAAAGACCTGCCGACTCGCCTAGTCCCAGTCGGAAAAGACCTGGAAACGTCTGCTATCACGATCGCCGCCACAACACCGGTTGAGTTACAACGGATGTCGCTGGTCACCGCTGCCAAGTGGCTGCGCGACAGTCTAGGCGATGATTACCGCCACACGTTGCTCGCCGAGTTGCAAAAAAGATACCCAGACGGACCGACTGAACCGGAATTGGCTGGTGTGCTGGCCGATCTTAACGCAGGCAGAACCGTTGCCGGAACGGCCCGCTTAAAAACTGTTAATTAAGGAAAAATCATGGTCTCGAAAATAACTAGCCAGGCTCGTGTTCTGGTAAAAATAAAAAAATGCTTAAAACTATCGGCCAGTAGCAACGCTAATGAAGCTGCAATAGCACTCCGCCAGGCACAAGCGATGATGGCTGAGTACAACATCAGTATGGACGATGTGATCGCCGCAGAGGTCAGTAGCTCTTACGCAAAATCCAGCGTAAAAACCAATCCGTCAGACTGGGAATCGTATCTGGCCAAAGCGGTGGCCAAAGCGTTCGGCTGTGAGGTTTTATTTAACATAGACTGGTTTGGGAAACCCGGATCATGGCTGTTTATCGGTGTGGGGTCCTCGCCAGAGCTGGCCTGTTATACGTATCAGGTATTGAGTCGTCAGCTTAAAAAATGTCGTTCTGTGTATACAAAAATACATCTGAAACGCTGTAAACCGGCGACCCAAAAAACTCGCACCAATTTATATTGCTGCAGTTGGGTAGTTGCGGCAACTAAAAAAATATCTGCAATGGTTCCAGATGAAGCCACCACAAGCGCGATTGCTGCCTATATCGATAAAAATTACAGTTATTTAACTCCTCTAACGCCGCGCTCTAATAAAGCTCCTCTCCGCCGCAACCTGACCTATAAAGATGCTGAAGCGGGTTTTTTAGACGGCAAGTCGGCTACGCTAAATCGTGGTATGGGCGGTGATGCCGCTAAGGTAAAGAAAATAAAAGGCGAAAAATCATGCTTGCATTAAAAGCTATCCTGCGAGCTAACGGTATTAGTCAAGCTGAGCTATCACGGGCGATAAACTTGAGTACTGCAACAGTCGCCCAACTGCTCAATCATGAGCAGTGGCCGACCGAACCAAACCAAAAACATCTGAAGGGTCTCATCACCGAGGCTCTGACAGATAAAGACATCACCGTTGACGCGGCGATGTTCGAACCAGCGATCATCGCTACTTTAAACACACCGATCCTGACCGAGGAGGTCATAACTATGTTACTACAAAAAACCGGAATTACCCCTTTTACAAAAAAACATTTTAATATTTTTCGCGATCCGTTTGCCGATGATCTGAATGATGCAGCGGATGTCTTCAGCAGTCCCGACATTCGCAATGTTCGTGAGTGGCTTTGGTCGACTGCCCGTTTTGGTGGTTTCGGTGCGGTGGTCGGCGAATCTGGATCCGGTAAATCGACGTTGCGCATGGATTTGATCGACCGCATCGCACGGGAAAATGCTCCCATCATTATTATAGAGCCATCGGTAAGACGCTCTGAGGACAATGATAAAAAAGGCAAGACTCTGAAATCGTCTGCGATTGAAGATGCCATTATCTATAGCCTGGATCCACTCAGCACCCCTAGACAATCGCCAGAAGCCAAATCGCGACAAGTTCAGCGTCTGCTAACTGACAGCCGCCGTGCGGGCTACACGCATTGTCTGATTATCGAGGAGGCGCACAGTCTGTCAATCCCTACGTTAAAACATTTGAAACGATTTTATGAAATACGTGACGGTTTTAAAACGCTACTCAGTATCGTGCTGATCGGCCAACCTGAGCTACAACTTAAACTGGCCGGTCATACCGGTGATGTTCGCGAGGTGTCGCAACGGTGCGAAATCATAAAGCTAAACCCTTTGGACACCCAACTGGAAGACTATTTAAGGTTTAAGTTCGCCCGGGTCGGATCCGATCTGGATGTTATTCTGGATAAATCCGCCCTGGACGCTATCCGTACCCGGCTCATTTTTTCTAAAAATGAACGCTCTAAACGGGAAACGATCAGCTTGATGTATCCGCTCATGATTAATAATCTAGTCTCGACGGCCATGAATCACGCATCTGAACTGGGCTTTCCCAAGGTCAGCTCCGAACTAATTTTGGAGGCGTGAGATGGTAATCTCTAAAAGAGCACTATTTATGGGCATAAAGAATTTCAGCTTCACTCGATTCGATATTTATGACTATCTGGATGATAAATATGATCTTGCTTTCAGTCACAGCATATCGAAGATGTATTTTTATCATAATGCGGCACTATTTGAGCAGTACATACCTATTTATTTTAATAATCCTACACTGTTTGTTCATCTCAAATCGGACGCTTCTATTTCGCTAAGTCATTTTTTAGGGAATGACCCTGAGGCGCTTCTAACGGCACTTATGGAGCCGCCCCCATTAACCTTTAATTTTTATCCATTGATGGATAGGCAGTTGGCGGTAAAAGCCGATATCGAACAGAAAGAAAATATTGAGGCCTGTAATAAATTTATGACTGACTATGCCGATCTATTACAAAACAGGGTAGATGATGAGTTGTCAGGTACTACGCTAACGGCAGTGCATGATAACCGCTATATCCAGCCAATGAAGTTCCGATTTCCGCCCAGGTTTCGGAGCTATAGAAGGTATTAATCTTGATCAAGATCACGCCCATCCTAAATAAGTGGTATGGGCGCTAAAAAAATTAACGAACCTATTAATTAAGGATAAATGATGCCAAATAAAAACTTGATAGACCCTAGCAGTCTCACTGAACAACAGTTGATAGAGCTATTGGCCGCAAAAAAACAAACTGTGCAAGATAATCGTAATGCCTATAAAGCTCTCATCAATAGCACGGTGCCCCATGCTGTAGGTAAGTTGATGCAGCTATCGGACAGCCTAAGCCAGACAAAAAAAGAGACATTTGCTTATTTTAAAGATGTGCTGGAGCTTAAAGCTGAAGTCTTTGGTACCAAAGATAAAGAAAAAACGCCACAACAAAGCCATACCTTCTCTACTGATAAATATTCCATTACCCTCGGGTACCGTACTAATGACGGCTGGGATGATACGGTACATGAGGGTATTTGCAAGGTAAATACCTTTATCCAATCTCTAGCTAAGGACGAATCATCCTCTAAATTGGTGCGCACCATATTCAGGCTACTTAAAAAAGATGCTAAGGGTAACTTAAGGGCAGGTCGGGTTCTGGAACTTTCAAAAATGTCCGACGACTTTCATAATGCTGATTTTACCGACGGCGTTAAAATCATTATGGATGCCTATCGGCCCGTTAGAACCTGCTGGTTTATAGAGGCATTTTTCATCAACGACAATCAGGATAAGGTATCAATACCACTGTCCATATCGGCAGTTGATTTTCCCAATGGGTTTGAGTTTGATTTTTTATCGATTGATGCGAGTCAGTCATGAGCAACGGTAACTCACGCAACTGGGTCGCTAAGCCCTTTGACCGGAAGCATCATTATCAATTGCTACAAATCGGGAAGAACGCGCTTGGCTGGGATGATGAGTTTTATCGGGGTATTTGGTTGCCACGTCAGGGTGCTGTCCCTGATCAGCATGGGCGTTATTCGGCAACGTCACTCTCTAACGCCCAATTACGCTCTGCATTGCAAACCATGAAAAACTTGGGCTTTAATGTCAAGCCCAAGTCTAAGCCCGATATGGTCGACACCACAGCCAGTGTTAGAAAACTGGCTGATGATGGGCAAAGCAAAAAAATAAGGGCTTTATGGTTGCAATTACATGATGCTAAAAAAGTCAATGACCCTAGTGAACGTGCTCTTATTAATTGGGCGAAAGGACAATTTAAAACGACTCAGGGAATTTAGGCACTGCAATGGTTTAATACGCAACAAAAAATTATTTTAATCGAGCAACTAAAGAGATGGCTAGCTAGATGATATCAACTGATCATATCTTGCATGATTTGCAAGCGTATATATATAAGGAGGTAATCAAAAAATATCCTGAAATAAAAGCTGTAGCGGCATCTAAAGCGCTACTCGATGTTTTACAGCTTAATTTCAACTGTCAGCTCATTTATATTCCTACCTCTTATCGTGATAACTGTGATAAAAAACATCAGCTTATCTGGCAAGATTTCGACGGTAACAATAAAAATGAACTGGCTATTAAGTATAACTTAAGCGTCCAACAGATTTACAATATTACTAAAAAAATTCGTAAATCTTTGGTTAAAAATGATCAAAATGATCTTTTTCCTCTTCCACCAGTAAAAGAAAAATTAAAACCCATCTTGATAACCGTTTTGGAAGAATATCTCCCTATTGAATTACAAAAAAACGGCATAGACGAAGAATACTCCCTGGTTATTTCTAAGAAAGTTGCCCAAAAAATTATTAATGATTTTTCAGGATTATCATTCTGGATTACTAAGGATAAAAACACAAAAATTGACTTACCTGTCCAAATTTCTTTGTTTTGATATATAAAATAGATTTTTTTTAGTTTAAATAAAAATTAAAATTTATCCCACTAAAAATCAATTTATCCCATAAAATCCCGCCTATTTATCACTCCTCTGTTCAATTACAGGCTGCGTAACATCAGTAACTAATAGAGCTATAAGCTATGGGTAGGTTATTAGTCCCGGCATATAACTTTCATTGCTGAACCTGATTAATTAGCATAAAATCAATCAGGTTATAAGCACCTTCTCATAAGTTTAGGTGCAACAGAGAAAAAGAGGAACATATAATGACTGAAACAACAAAGGTCGGACTCGCTATTATCGGGGTTTTTGTAATAGGATTTATCATGGTTGGCTTAAGTAAAGATGAGCCCAGTATTGCACAAAAAGAAGCTGCAGCAGGCATAAGAAACTACGTCGCTATTCAAACAATGGCGAGTGAGAAATGTCCTGTATTGATTAAAAAAGAAACCGGTGAACAGGTATATTTCCCATCAGAAACAAAAAGTGATAGAGAAACTTACATTACTTTAATTTGGTTAGGTGAAAATGCTAAAACGGGTGGTTTCAAAAAAGCTTCATGCACTTTGTTAACTGCTTTAGGTGGAATATCAGAATTAATTATCGATGATAAAGTAATCATTAATAAGAAAATCTAGACTGCGTGTAAAAAAGCACCGATATTTATAACTTACAGAAATCAAATTTTTTTTGTGTAAATATCGGTATCCCTATAAAAGAACTACATTACTGAAAATACTTTTACCCCTCAGCTTCAAGAATTTTGCGTGCCTCATCTAATATTTTTAATTGGGCGTCGGACAATTTTGGAAACTTTAGATCCAAGCCCCTTAAGGTCGAACATATAATGTCTGCTACTAAAGCTCGTGTTACCCATTTATTATCAGCGGGAATAATATACCAAGGTGCCGACTCAGTATTAGTTGCTCTAATAGCCTCTTCATAAGCATGCATATAATCACTCCAATAGGCTCTTTCAGAAAGATCAGCAGCAGAAAACTTCCAATTCTTCTCTGGACGCAGTAATCTCTCCATAAATCGTTTCTTTTGTTCTACTTTAGAAACATTCAAAAAAAACTTTAAAACAACTGTACCATTTCGAACCAAATGACGCTCAAAGGAATTAATATCTTCGTAACGATCCCCCCAAAACTCACTATTTCTATTAGCATCCGGTAAGTTTTTAATTAACTCAGGATGAACTTTAACCACTAATACATCTTCATAATATGAGCGATTGAAAATACCAATTCGACCTCTTTCAGGCAAATTCTTCATATATCGCCAAAGAAAATTATGACTTAACTCCTCTTCCGAAGGCTTTTTAAAACTAAAAACCTGGCATCCTTGGGGATTCACACCCGACATCACATGCTTAATGGTGCCATCCTTTCCAGCTGCATCCATTGCCTGAAAAATAATTAACAATGAATAACGATCATCCGCATACAACAACTGTTGAGCTGAGGTTAAATCCACTAAATTTTGCTGCAAAAGAATATTTGCATGCTCCTTTAACTTATCTTTACCATATTCTTTAAACTCTTCAAACTGATCCCACCCTGTATCAAAATCTTTAAGATGAATCTTTTTACCTGATGAAACACGTAAATGATTGATATATTTTTGTTTAATCATCAATGTATCCTGTTAGTAATGAAGTAAACGATGTCACACTACAAAATAAGACCCTCAATGGAATCTTTGGCATAATAGTGACTCCAGACGAATACCAGCATATTACTCAACATGAATCAAAAAAAGCGCCTAGCCATTTTTGACAAACTATCACTGGCGATTCCAGAACCCACAACAGAGCTTATTTATAGTAGCCCCTTTGAATTATTAATCGCGGTAGTCTTATCGGCACAAGCCACGGACAAAAGTATCAACAAAGCTACCTCAGCCCTATTTGCAATTGCCAATACGCCCCAAGCAATTTTAGAACTCGGCTTAGCAGGCTTAAAAGACTATATCAAAACTATTGGCCTATTTAATACTAAGGGGACAAACATTATTACACTTTGTCAGCAATTATTGAAACACCATCAAGGCGAAGTGCCAAAAACCCGAGAAGAACTTGAAGCGCTGGCTGGAGTCGGCAGAAAAACCGCCAACGTTATTCTTAATACCGCTTTTGGATTACCGACTATTGCTGTAGACACACACATCTTTAGAGTGTCCAACCGAACCGGATTAGCCCCAGGTAAAACTGTTTTAGAAGTAGAGCACAAACTCAATAAATGGGTGCCTAAACAACATAAACAAGATGCTCACCATTTACTAATTTTACATGGCAGATATACTTGCCTTGCCAGAAAACCTAAATGCCACAGTTGTATCATCAAAGACTTGTGTGATTTTAAAGAAAAACTCAATGATAAATGAATGATTACTTACTCCAATTCTGCAAAAATAGTTAATGTGAGCATACCCGTAGAACCTCTAAAATAAAAGTATATTCCTTCTTTATTTTTTGGTCTTTGGTATGATAGTTACATTCGATAGGAATAATTTATCGAATATTTATAATAATATTTGGGAGCCAACATGAAAAAAATCAACAAAACACCTTTAGCTGCGGCTATGGGTGCCGCTTTAATTACTACTTTGTCAGTCAATGTAGCTAATGCAGAAGCAAATCCTTTTGGTATGACTGAACTATCTACCGGCTATATGCAAGTTGCTGAAGCAGGCAAAACAGCTGAAATGGCTTGTGGCGCATCAATGAACATGGCTAAGCCTAAAACCCCCGAAGGCGCTTGTGCAGGTAGTGTAACCCCAGCAAAAAAAGCAACTGATGCAAAAGCGACCGAAGCGTCTTGTGGCAATATGATGAAAGATGGCAAAATGAAGCCAGGCATGGAACATGTATGTGGTGCTATGATGAAGGGTAAAGAAGGTGCTTGTGGCATGGAGACTCCTCCAGCAACTCCTGCTAAATAAGCTTTGACATACTGACCCCGGAGGGCAATTATTTGCCCTCCAATTCCCATTTTAATCACTCAAAAGGTGTTCATATGGACACAACCTCATTTTTATTTGAAGGGGCTGGCTTAGGTCTTCGAAGACAGCTTATCCATCAGTTTCTCGAAGCACAACCCCAAGAAGTCAGTTTTTTTGAAGTGGCTCCTGAGAACTGGATCACCATTGGTGGTAAATACGGTAAAGCTTTTAGAGCGATGACCGATCGCTTTAATTTCATTTGTCATGGTTTATCTTTATCACTGGGCAGCACCGATCCCCTGGATAAAACGTTCATCCTGGAAGTAAAACAATTTATGAAGGAACATAACATTAAACTTTACAGTGAGCATCTCAGTTACTGTAGCAAAAATGGACACTTATATGATCTTATGCCAATCCCCTTTACCTCAGAAGCTGTCAGTCATGTTGCTGAACGCATTAAACGCGTTCAAGAGATTATGGAGCAAAAGATAGCGGTTGAAAATGTCTCTTATTATGCAGCACCTGGCCAAGAGATGTCTGAAATTGATTTCTTTAATGCGGTCGTTGAAGAAGCGGACTGCAATATCTTGATCGATATTAATAACATCTATGTCAACAGCGTTAATCACCAGTATGACGCCGAGACTTTCTTAAAAGCCATCCCTGCTCAACGGATTGCTTATGCACATATTGCAGGACACTATAAAGTTGCCGAGGATTTTTTAGTCGATACCCACGGCGCTGATATTATTGATCCCGTATGGCGGCTTTTAGGCAAAGCTTACGAACTCTATGGTGTTTTTCCTACCTTATTAGAGCGAGACTTTAATCTTCCGCCTTTAGCTGACTTATTAACAGAAGTTAATATCATCAGATCGATGCAAAGTACTTGGCAAACCCAGCATGAAAAACGCTATGCATAAAACGCTAGAGCCTGTTGACTTTAAAGCTAAACAAGCAGAATTTGCCGCCTATATCAGAGACCCTGATAAAAATCCGCCTCCTGCGGATGTTAAAGAACAACGCGTACAGATGTATAGAGAACTGTTCTTTAACAATATTGAAGGCTTTCTATCTGGCAACTTTCCAGTTTTAAAAAAGATACTCGGTGAATCGCAATGGTTAACATTGGCTGAAGATTTCTTCGCTAAACACCAATGTCAAACACCCCATTTTTCGGAGATTCCAGAAGAATTTCTAGACTATCTACAAAATGAATGTAATAGCTCGGAAGACTATCCTTTTATGTTAGAGCTTGCGCATTATTAATGGGTAGAAATGGCGCTATCTATCTCAAGAGATCAAATCAGTCCAGTGACACCCAAGCTCGATAACCTGCTTAAGCAAACACTCAGCATATCGCCTTTAGCCTGGCCATTGGCTTATCAATATCCAGTCCATAAAATTGCACCGGAGTTTTTACCTACAAAAGCACCCACACAAGCCACTTTTCTAATTGTCTATAGAAATACAGAAGATGACGTCAATTTTATTGAGATAACAGCAATGACCTATCGATTACTTGAAATCATTCAGGAACAGGAGCACGCGGATCTTGAGACTTGTTTAAAACAAGTAGCAAAGGAAATGAATCACCCTAAACCGGACACAGTGATTGCAGGGGGCCTACAAATTATTACGGACTTAGCTGAAAAAAATATTGTTTATCTCAGGTAAAGGTCAACTGGAAAAAACTTGCCGTGTCGGGTTAATGCTCCAACCCGACACTGACCAGCTTCAAATCAAGCGTTAAAATATTTTGCTAAAGAAGCCTTCTTTCTTGGCTTCAGGAGCTTGGGGCGCTTGATAGGTCTTAAAGCCTTTATCTATAGGTTGCTGCTGTGCGCAATGATAAGCCGCACTATTAAACTTGATTTGTAAGGAACGTGGATTTTCATGTTCATCCAAATATTTCTCAACCTCTTCATCCGTTAAATCTTTAAGCATAAATGTAGTAACGCATTCACATGATTTAGTAAAACGCACCTTATCTTCTTCTACGTTAACCGAATTTTTAAGTTCTCTGGTGACGCATTGTGCAGCAAACGCATCATGAAACTTATGCTTTTCAGCCACAGTGACAGGCGCATCCTGAGAATGATCAAAGGGATTAAAAACAGTTTTAGCTGGAGTAGCAGAAGCCTTTTTCTGTTCTTTATCGGTATCAGAACAACCAGTAACAGAGAGTGCAAAAATTGAACTGGTCAAAGCGGCAAGAAATAAGTTTTTTGTTAAGCTGTGTATTTTCATAAGCTGCATCGCAAAGGTTAAATTGTTACTGGTAAAATTGCGGTAACTTTATCATTTAATAAGGACTAGTTCTAGTTATCTTCCATTTGAAAACGTCATAATTGAAAACATCCTCTCGTCATTTATGCGATACTACGCAGCTTTTAAATAGTCCAGATTGTACTGATAGTATCTTTTAAGGAGTAATACATGACCGCACTGGTTGGCATCATTATGGGTTCAACCTCTGACTGGGAAACCATGCGTTTTGCAGTTGAAACACTTGAGCGCCTGGGTATCCCTCATCAAGTTGAAGTCGTATCAGCGCACAGAACGCCAGATAAACTTTTCCAGTACGCGGAAACCGCTGAATCAAAAGGCTTAGAAGTGATCATTGCAGGAGCGGGTGGTGCTGCGCATCTTCCGGGCATGACTGCAGCCAAGACAGCACTCCCTGTATTAGGCGTACCGGTGCAATCCAAAGCCCTTAATGGCATGGACTCACTCTTATCGATCGTACAAATGCCCGCTGGAATACCCGTTGGTACGCTGGCCATAGGCAAAGCAGGCGCTATTAATGCGGCTTTATTAGCCGCCGCGATTATCAGTAATAAACACACGCAATACCGTAGCGCACTCAATACTTTTAGAAACGATCAAACCGAAGCAGTGCTTGCACACCCAGACCCTCGTGAGGAAGTATTATGAAAGTCGGCATACTTGGCGCCGGACAACTGGCCAGAATGATTGCCTTGGCCGGCTACCCTTTAGGCGTAAATTTTGTATTTCTTGACCCCTCTGCGGATGCTTGCGCTAACCCTTTAGGTGAACACTTACTGGGTGATTATAATGATCCACGTTTACTCGCCGAACTTGCCGCGCGAGCAGATGTTGTCACCTACGAATTTGAAAACGTACCGGCGGATGTCGCTGAATTTTTAGCATCACATACCCAGGTTCATCCTGCACCCGAAGCGTTAGCCGTTGCTCAGGATCGCTTGGTCGAAAAAGCTTATTTTAAAGAATTGGGCATTCCTACCGCGCCTTACGCACCCGTAGACAGCTTAGAAGGTCTGGAACTAGCCATCTCACACATTGGTTTTCCTGCAATATTAAAAAGCTGCACCATGGGCTATGACGGTAAAGGCCAATCACTCGTTAGATCCATTGAAGACTTAGCACCCGCGTGGGAACAATTAGCTGGAGCACCGGGTGTTTTAGAAGGTTTTGTGCCGTTTAATCGTGAAGTCTCTATCGTGGCCGCTCGGAGTGTTACTGGCGCCATTGTTTTTTATCCTCTTTCAGAAAACGTCCATCGTGGTGGCATTCTTCGCATTGCTACTTGCCGGGAAGATGATCCCCTGCAACAACAAGCTGAAGTGTATGTTTCACGTTTAATGAATGAGTTGAACTACGTGGGCACCTTAGCACTTGAATTATTTGATGTTGAAGGCAAGCTTGTTGCTAATGAGTTTGCGCCTCGGGTTCATAATTCGGGACACTGGACTATTGAAGGTGCAGAAACCAGCCAGTTTGAAAATCATTTACGGGCTATCCTGGATTTACCTTTGGGCTCAACATCTGCGGTGGGTAAAGCAGCCATGGTTAATTTTATTGGTAATGTTCCAACGACTGAAGAAATCCTAGCTATCCCTAATGTGCATGTCCATCTTTACGATAAAGCCCCCCGCAAAGGTCGTAAAGTAGCGCATGCCACGGTAAGAGCAGAAACCACAGAGCAACTGGATTCTCTTGTTAAACAATTAGCAGCACTGGCTGATCAGGTTGATGATTCTTAGTTTTTACCCCATCAATTTGCACACGCTATGACCGAACAAGATAGAGTATTTCAGCAAGTCGCTCGTATAGAAGACTTTGCTTTTGATGAAAAGGTGGCTAAAGTTTTTGATAACATGGTATCAAGGAGTGTCCCTTTTTATAATGAGATTCAGCGTATTCAGTCGGATCTCATTATGGATTTTTTACCTGAAGAAAACGGGATTGTTTGTGACTTAGGCTGTTCAACAGGCACTTCCTTAGCGTATTTAACCCAGCATCCAAAATGCCCCGCCAGCACCCAATTTATAGGGTATGACAATTCAGAATCGATGCTGGATAAAGCCAGAGAGAAATTATCTTCACAGATTAATACAGGTAAGGTCACTCTCATTACTGCTGACCTGAGTGCCCTTCCGCCTTTACCTGCCTGCGATATTGTCATTCTTAACTGGACGTTACAATTTGTCAGACCCATTGGCAGAGAACAATTGCTTAAGGCTCTTTATCAAGCGCTTAAACCCGGTGGTATCGTCTTATTGTCTGAAAAGATTCTGGTCAATGATCCGGTCTTAAATCGCTTGTACATCGATCATTATCTACAGTTTAAAGTGTCTCAAAGTCATTACACGGATATTGAAAATCAGAGAAAACGTGAAGCACTAGAGAATGTTTTAATCCCTTATCGCCTCGATGAAAACTACGAGTTATTAGAAAGAGCCGGCTTTGGCAGGATTGGCACTTACTTTCAGTGGTTTAACTTTGCTTGCATGATTGCAGTTAAGGTTTAAGAATGCTCCAAAAAAGGTCTACTTTACAACAATCGTATCCTTCCCACTCTAAACATAGATTCGTTAACTCTAAACAGCATTACCTTAATTCCAAATCTTATTCCCCTGAGAGCATCCCATTTCTTGCTAACAGCAAACCCGATGCTTTTACCAAGGTATTCGCAAATGCGGTTTAGTCCCAAGTTTTTTGCCTGATACATGGCTTGATCGGCGTGACGTAATAAAATATCTGGGTCATCACTAACATTGGGAAACAACATAACTCCAATACTGACACCCACGGAGACCATTGTTGAAATATCAATAGCAAAGGGAGCATTTATTACCTCTATCAATCGATTCAATACGAGGCGATATTCGTCAGTTGTTTCAAGATTTGTTAAAAGCAGTACAAACTCATCACCGCCTAAACGACCCACCGTATCATTTGCCCGCACTAACTTTTGCATTCTATGGGCAATTTCTATCAACAATTTATCGCCAGCGGCATGTCCGTATTTATCATTAACAACCGGTTTAAATCCATCGAGGTCGAGATAACATACCATTAGCTCGTTCTGCTTGAGCTAATGTTTGTTTTAATCGATCAGCCACCAGCAAATAATAAGTCGTGATGATCTCGGATCATTGTAGTCAACTTATCCACATTCATCGGCTTACTCAAAAAACCGTTAATCCCTGCATCCAGTGCATTCTGTTGTTCATCAGGGAAAACGCCAGCTGTCAGCGCAATAATGGGTAGCTTGTCCAACATGAGTTCTTTACGAATAAGGCGTGTGGCAGTAAGTCCATCCAGGATTGGCATATGCACATCCATCAACACAGCATCAAAGCCATGTGGATTAGCCGTCAGACAATCAACTGCCTGTTGACCATCTTTGACTAGCGTAGTGATTGCACCTTCTCTCTGTAAAATTCGATCAGCAACAAACAGATTCAGTTGATTATCATCGGCCACCAAAACTCTAATACCGGTCAGTCGGGGTCCAATGACTTTATCTTTGGTATTGCTCCCATCTGAAGTATTCACGTCACTTTCAATACGATCAAACGGTAATTCGAACCAGAAGGTACTTCCCACGCCTACTTTGCTATCCACACCAATCTCCCCCCCCATCAGTTCCACTAGCCGTTTACTAATAGATAACCCCAATCCTGTACCACCAAAGCGTCGAGTAATACTGCCATCGGCTTGAGTAAAAGGTGTAAACAACGTAGACATCACCTCTTCGGCGATACCAATACCTGGGTCCTTAATTTCAAATCTTAAACGAGTGTATAATTCCGTTACTGAAAGCGGTAAAACCCGAATCAGAATTTCACCCTGTTGAGTAAATTTAATGGCATTTCCGATCAGGTTAATAAACACTTGTTCTAATCGACTGTCATCACCTATTAATCGCCCACTAACAGGTGAAGGCTCATATATCCTCAGTGTTAAACCTTTTTCGTGGGCAATACTACCTATCAAAGACTCAATGTGGCTAAGTAATTCCCTTAGCGTAAATGGCTGCCTTACAATGGCTAATTGGCCTGCCTCTATCTTAGAGTAATCCAGAATGTCATTGATAATATTGAGCAAGGAACGACCTGCCGAACTAATTCGACGCACAATATTCAATTGATCAGCTGACAGTGTTTCTTTCTCTAAAAGTTGGGTCAACCCTAATACTGCATTCATTGGCGTACGGATTTCATGACTCATATTGGCAAGGAACTCGCTCTTAGCTGCATTGGCAGCGACTAACTGCTCGGTTCGTTCTTCAACTTTCTGTTCCAACCCGGCATTCAGGGCACGTATTTCCTTTTCCAATAAGCGACGTTCTGTCACATCAAACAGAATACAATGACTCCGAACAAAACATCCTTGCGCATCACGCTGTATACAACCAGAAACCTGCACTGCAATTAACAACCCATCCCTACGCCGTAAGACTAAATCCTTATCAATGTTATGAGTTCGCTTAAAGTCACCATAGTGATCGTTGAATTTAGTGTAGTTCGAATCATCCCAATAGTCGGCAAAATCCAATCCCAACATTGCTTCTGGTTCCTTAAACCCTAAAAGATCTGCCAGTTTCTGGTTAGCATCTAACCAACGCCCGTCTATGTCCAGAGATTGATAAGCAATCGGTAAGTGTTCAAACAACTCACGGAAACGCCCCTCACTTTCAATGAGTCGAAGCTCGTTTTCCTTCCGTTCGTTGATATCGATGGTGATACCGACAAGCATCTTCTGCCCGCTGGCATTGATATAAGGTAACGCAGCACCCTGAACCCAGCGTATTTCTCCATCCTTACGCCTGATGCGGAACTCAGCTTTCCTGACAGCATGATCTGTACTCGGGTTAAGAAAAATACTATCTACATATTCACGATCTTCGGGAATTACATGTTTCAGGAAAATCTCATGCCCCCAGTCTGGCAACTGCCCGTTATAACCAAAAATGCTTGCATTAATCACTGATTGAAACGAGACAAGCTCAATCTGATTAAGCTGCCACTCGCCGATATCCATAATTTCCAGCGCAAGTCGGTGACGCTGTTCGCTTTCCTGTAATTTTAACTCCATTTGCTTATGCTCAGTCACATCATAAACAACCCCTTCCATGTTTTTGGGTTTTCCATCCGTCCCCCAAAAAACTCGGCCTATACCGACTATCCAATGTTCTGAGCCATCAGGCCAAATAACCCGGTATTCCTTGACGTAATCATTTCTTTCATCCATCGCTTTACGAAGCGCTAGCTCAACAGGCTTCCGATCATCAGGATGTAACGTAGCCAAAAAGGTCTCATAATTCATCGGCGTACCGATAGGCAAGCCGAAAAGCCTGTACATAAAGTCCGACCAGATAATAATGTTGGAAGTAAGGTTCCAATCCCAAACACCCAGCTTTGCGGCATTAGTCGCCAGATTGAAGCGTTGCTCACTGACTTCCAGCTCTTGCTTTTCTCTGCGGAAACGTTCTGTGATATCCTCAATCATTGAGAAGTTTCTGTGTTTACTCACCAATAAAGAAAATACCACCCCCATAATACCAAACAAGACTATCGAAAGACCTTTGCTATTATCTGACAGTGCAAAAGAGTGAATAGGTTCCAGAAAAAACCAATCTACCAATAAGATTGAAATCAGCGTCGCCATCAGGCCTCCGCGTAAACCACTCAACCAGGCACTGAAAAATACAGCAGGATAGAAAAAGAACCATGCATAGGGCCGAACTACATCCCAGAGCAAAATCTGGAGTTCGCACGCCAAAAACGGTAGAAGAACCGACAGTGTGATCCTTAGCGGTTTTTTAAGGATTACCATTGCAAATTCCTTCGTTCATCGATAGCTTGATGTTTTTTAATATTTTTCCCATGCCATTAAGTCGGTAAAAGGAATTACTATAACAGTAACATTAAATTTATCAAGGTATCGTTCGATTCCCTATCGTAAGGCTTTTTCCCACTTACTGACCAATGCTGATGCCATACTGTTACCAAATACATTGGTCGCACTCCGGCCCATATCCAGAATTTGGTCAATACCCAATAACAGCAATAATCCCGCCTCCGGGATTTTGAACATGGACAGGGTTGCTGCAATTACAATTAATGAGGCTCTTGGCACACCTGCAACACCTTTACTGGTAAATAACAGGACAAATAACATAATCAGTTGATCGGCTACAGGCATGTCGATACCGTAGGCTTGAGCGATAAATAAGACGGCAAAGGTCATATACATCATGCTGCCATCCAGGTTAAATGAATACCCCAAAGGCAAGACCAGCCCGCATACCTTTTCATCACAACCAAAACGCTCAAGTTGCTGTAGTAACTTAGGGTAAGCACTCTCACTACTAGCAGTTCCGAAAGCCAATAGCATAGGCTCACGGATATATCCTAGCAAAGAGACAGTCCTGCGCCCTAAAAATAAAAAGCTAACGCAACCCAGTAAAAGACATAATAACAAAAGCCCTAAATAAAACTCCCCAATAAATTTACTGTAGGACAACAAAACACCAATACCCTGCTGCGCAACTACCGAAGCTATCGCCGAAAATACTGCAACCGGTGCATAATGCATCACATAGCTGGTGATTTTTAGCATAATGTGCGCTAATGAATCCAGCAGTTTAACCGTTGGCTTGGCTACATCACCTATGGCAGCGCACGCTATACCAAAGAACATGGAAAACACTACAATTTGTAAAATTTCATTGGTCGCCATTGCTTCAGTGATGCTTTTTGGAAAGATATGAGCGATAAAATTGCCTAAGGTTGGCTTAACCTGCGGAAGCCCTGTTTCCGTTCCTATGGCTGGCAAGGCAATGTGTAAAGATTGGCCCGGCTCAAACAGATTCACCAACAGCAATCCTAATAATAAACTGACCACAGATGCAGAGAAAAACCAGGTAAGCGCTTTTATGCCAATGCGCCCTACAGTCTGAATATCACCCATCTTAGCCATACCCACTACCAATGTTGAAAACACCAGCGGGGCGATAATCATTTTTATCAGTCTTAAAAAAATATCCGTTAAAACAGAAAAGATTTCGATAATTTGCTTGAATAACGACTGTGTCTGCACCGTATCAGTACTACCCAACGTTACATTAAGAAGCTCCCCCACAATGATTCCTGATACCAAAGCAATTGCAACATAAAGCGTTTGACGATTGGGTGGTGCAGTTTGAGTTTGAGCCATCATAAAAGTGTCTCTTTAAAGTGATAGTATTACCTGGCTCTAAGAGCCAGACGCTTTTGGTGCTTTATGTTCAACGGGTTTTGGGTTAATGTTTAGTCAGTTGCTTTAAAATATCAGTTTTTGTTAAGAAATCATAAAGATAATGTTAAAAACTTCTTCTAACCGGTCACTGTAATTTATGCAACGGAACATAAATATATTTTTGGGGTTGCTTTCAGTATTTTCGGGTATTTTATTCACCCTCGCCTTCGCGCCTTTTAATTTCCCTTACTTAGCCCCCTTAGCACTGAGTTTACTGTTTGCTGCCTGGCAAAATGCAAATCCTAAACAGGCTTTGCTCAGAGGTTATTTATTTGGCCTGGGATCTTTTGGCTTGGGAGTTTCCTGGGTCTATATCAGTATTCATGATTTTGGTGGCAGCAGTCCACTGATTGCTGCTTCACTTACTTTATTATTTGTCGGTTTCTGGGCTTTATTCCCAGCACTTGCTAGTTATCTCTCAGTGAAAATACAACCACTTAACATTAATAACCGTTCATATCTTGAAATGCCCGTCGTGTGGATACTCGTTGAATACTTACGGGGAAAACTCATCCTTAATGGCTTTCCTTGGCTGCAAAGTGCCTATTCTCAATTAGATACCCCCTTGGCTGGTTATATTCCACTTGTTGGTGGTTACGGTACCGGGCTTTTAGTTGCCTTGACCGCATCAGGATTACTGGCTATTGTTCAAAAATCCCGTTTTAGATACTTTCTGATGTTTGCCTTATTAAGCATCTGGGGAGTAGGAAGTTATTTGCAATCTATCTCATGGACTCAAACAATCGGTGAACCCATCAAGGTCTCTTTACTACAAGGTAATCTGTCCCAAGATCAAAAATGGCGACCTGAAAATATGCTTAATACCTTACGGTGGTATCAAAGCATGACTGAGGCACATTGGGATTCAGCTATTATTGTATGGCCTGAAACGTCCATACCCGCTTATCTATCAGACGTTAATGATTGGTTCTTACGTCCCTTAAACAAAGCCGCTGAAGAGCATAACACCAGTATCATCGTCAGTCTGCCGATAAAAAATACTGAGCTGAATGAAAAATACAATGCGGTTATGACCTTAGGGAAAGAGACAGGCAGCTATAAAAAAACCCATTTACTTCCCTTTGGTGAGTACTTGCCTTGGCAACCCATCTCTGGTTTAATCTTAAATAATCTCGGCATGAGGTTAGGCCTGTTTACCGAAGGCTCGATTGATCAACCCCTTTTAAAAGCTGCTGGCTATCCCGTTATCACGACGATTTGTTACGAAGATGCCTTTGACGAGTTAGTACTTAACCAATTATCCTCAGCAGCCTTCCTGATTAATGTTACAAATGATGGTTGGTTTGGTCGGTCCATTGAACCGTATCAACATTTACAAATTGCCAGAATGCGAGCATTAGAAACAGGACGTTATTTGTTACGAGCTACCAATACCGGTGCCACTGCGATAGTAGACCCCAAGGGCAAAATACTCAGTCAAATCCCTTTATTCGAAGCGACTGCACTCACAGATAGAATAACCCCCATGCAAGGTTTAACGCCTTATGCCCGCTTAGGAGAAAAACCTGTCTTAATCTTCTTAATGATATTATTTTTAATTCTGTTACTACCCAATAGTCTATTTTCATATCTGGCTAAAAACGGATCTGAAAACTAAAAACTAGGGTCGGTTATTGAAGAGAATAAATGTTAGAATGCACGGTTATTTACATTATGAACACCTGCAAAATTATCCATGACGACTACTTTAAAGCTTCCCATCGAGTCACTGAAACTGAGTGTCGATTTAACAGGCATTGACTTCCCGGAAGCTCCCCGCTCACAAAGCGGAATTTTAGGACAACCCAGAGCGCAGTCCGCCTTAGAATTTGGCATTGCCATGCCAAACCCTGGCTACAATATTTTTGTAATGGGTGAGCCTGGTTTGGGTCGTCTTTCAATGATTACCAATCATTTGGATCTATTGGCTCACTTACAGCCAGCACCCTCGTCTTATGCCTATGTTGATAACTTTGAAAATGCCAGAGAGCCTGTAGCCATAGAATTACCGGCTGAATATGGCCAGGTGCTTTGTAAAGATATTGAAAAGTTATTAGATAACTTATTGGCTACTTTTCCAGCGGCTTTTGAAAGTCCAACTTATCAGCAAAAGAAATCCGCTATCGAACGACAATTTAGTCAGTGTTATAATGCTGCGATTGATCTGGTTGATAAAAAAGCTCAAAGTGAAAACATTGCCTTATTCAGAGAAAGCGAATCTATTACTTTTGCGCCCATCAGAGACAACAAGTCGCTGAATGAAGAACAATTCACCCAATTGCCGCAAACTGAACGTGAGACTTTTCATAGTCATGTTGAGGCCTTGGAAGAATACTTAAGTGACGTGTTATTGGAATTACCCCAATGGCGCCGAACCATGGTCGAAAAGATAAAACAGCTAGATAATGACACCATTAGTCTGGCGATTGATCCCTTGTTCTCTGAACTGAATGAGAAATATCAAAATATAGATGACATTATTACCTATTTAGCAGAAGTTAAAAAGAACTTAAGTCTGACCATTTCTGATTATTTAATGCCAGGGCGTACACTTGAACCCCGGGAGACAGCGACCAGACGTCTTGCTCTTAACGAACTCTACGCACCCAACATTCTGGTTGATAATAAACTGGAAAACGGAGCGCCTGTTATTTATGAACCCCATCCCATCTATCAAAACCTGTTTGGTCGAATTGAGTATGTCAGTGATCAAGGCACCTTAGTCACTAATTATCAAAAAATTTGTGCGGGTTCATTGCATAGAGCCAATGGTGGCTATTTAATTCTTGATGCTGAAAAGCTACTCACTTATCCCTTTGTCTGGGAAGGGCTTAAACGTGCATTACAATCCAGTCGTATTGAAATTGAATCACCGTATTCGGAGTTAGGTGTCAATACCATTACCTTAAAGCCTGAAGTCATTCCACTTAATGTAAAAGTAATCCTCGTGGGCTCACGCGATATTTATTATCTCTTGGAAGAGATGGATAGTGAGTTTAATGAAATGTTCAGAATCCTGGCTGATTTTGATAATTACATTCCACGTACTGATGAATCAATGCAAGGCTTTGCCCTACTGATGCAGAAACAAGCCGCCGATTCAGGCGCAAAACCCTTGTCACATGCAGCTATTGAAAGTTTAATTGAGCATAGCTGTCGCCTGGCAGAAAATCAGCATCATTTTTCCGCTCATATTAAAGATTCTTTAGACATTATTGCAGAAGCTAATTTGTTTTGTAAGCAAGCGCAGCATCATCATATTGACCGGCATCATATTGAACAAGCCTTAAGTGCCAGAGAACACCGGAATGGCCGCTTATCTCAAGCTATTCTTGAAGAAATGCTGGACGGCACTATCCTGATTGATACTCAAGGAGAAGCCATTGGAAAAATCAATGGCTTAACAGTGCTAGAAATTGGTGGCAGTAGCTTTGGTGCGCCAGCAAGAATTACCACCACGGTCTACCCAGGCTCCCGAGGTATTGTGGATATTGAACGTGAAGCTGAACTGGGTCAAGCGATTCATTCCAAAGGCGTGATGATTTTAACAGGCTATCTGGGACATTCTTATGCACAACAATTCCCACTAGCGATATCTGCAAGTATTGCGATTGAACAATCTTATGGTTATATCGATGGTGATAGCGCATCACTAGCCGAGCTGTGTTGCCTAATTTCTGCCTTAACACGCACGCCTGTTAAGCAATCGTTTGCGGTTACCGGCTCGGTTAATCAATACGGTGAAGTTCAGGCAGTTGGCGGTATTAATGAAAAAATAGAGGGATATTTTAGACTGTGCCAAGCCAGAGGCTTAGAGGGTCAACACGCGGTTATTATTCCAGCGGCCAATAAGCGCAACCTGATGTTAAAGCAGGAAGTCATTGATGCAGTTGCTAAGGGCTTATTTACTGTCTATGCAGTAGCAAGTGTTAATGAAACGTTAGAATTGTTAACCGGGCACCTTGCCGGTGAAGTAAACGAAGAAGGCCAATACCCGGAAAACAGTATCAACTTTAAAGCCATATCCCGCCTAAAAGAAATTTCTGATATGGCGACAGATGATGATAAAGAGGAAGACGGTTAATAGAAAATCAGTCGTTAACTTCTGTAATAATAGCAGTAATTCCGCGTTGTTTTAATCTGGCACTGATAGTATTCATACTATCAGTCTTGGCGTAGGGGCCCATTTTAACCCGATACCAATTTACTGTGCCGACTTTGCCCTTCTCGACTTTCGACTCCAGACCCATTGCAGCCAGTTTAACTCTTAACTGGTCAGCTTCTTTAAATGAATTGAAGGTACTACCGGCTTGTATAATATAGTGCGTGGCTTTTGCCTTACCAACCCGTTCTTCCCTTGCCCGCGTTTTAATCTCATATTCAGGCACCACTACTTCTTTTTCAGGAAGTATGGTGTAAAAATCAAATTGTGGCCCCGCCTTAACTTCTGGCTTTGGCGCTTCTTTTGGTGCATTCTGCTTTTCAGTATTCGCAACCTCCGAAGCGTGCTTCGCTCCATTACTACGTAAATACACTAAAAAAACCGCAAATAAAATAATGATCGCGGTAATCAACATCCATTTCCACAAACCAATACGTGGCTTATCATCAAACTCCTGACGACGTCGCCCTGTATTTTTATCTAGATTTCTTGGTTTATAGTCTCTGGACATTACATGGATTCAGGTGTGTTAATATTCAAAATACCCAGGCCATTAGCCAACACTTGTCTCACTGCACAGATTAGGTTTAATCTGGCATTACGAATACTCCCATCATCAACTAGAAACTGATGAGCATTGTAATAAGTATGAAACTCATGCGACAACTCACGCAAATAAAGCACTAATTGATGCGGCTCATATTGCAACGCGGCTTTTTCAAGAACTTCAGGGTAACGCGCCAAGCTTACTAATAGAGCATTTTCATGCTCTTCGGTCAATTTATTTAAATGTTCCATTCCCTGCTCAACATTTCTTTCCAGCCCTTTCTCTTCTAATTGGCGTAATACACTACATACCCGTGCATGCGCATATTGCACATAAAACACCGGATTTTCATTAGACCTAGATGTCGCTAATTTCAAATCGAAATCCATATGCTGTTCTGATCGGCGCATCACATAAAAAAAGCGTGCAGCGTCTTTACCCACCTCATCCCTTAATTCCCGTAATGTCACAAACTCGCCCGAACGGGTAGACATTTGCACTCTTTCTTCGCCACGATAAAGCACAGCAAATTGAACCAATAACACTTTTAACTTGGATTCATCAGCTCCTAAGGCCTGAATGGCGGCTCTTACTCTGGGCACGTAACCATGATGATCCGCACCCCAGATATCAATAATCTGATCAAAACCCCGATCGAGTTTATTCATATGGTAAGCGATATCTGAAGCAAAATATGTATATTGCCCATTTTCTCTAACGACGACCCGATCCTTTTCATCGCCCAATTGACTAGAAGCAAACCAGATAGCACCATCCCGATCATAAAGATGGCCTTTCTCACGGAGACGGGTCAACGCCTTTTCAACAGAACCATCATCCATTAAGTGACGCTCTGAAAACCATTCCTGATATTCAACACCGAATTCTTTTAAATCAACTTTAATATCATCCAGAATACTATCTAAGCCAATCTGAAAGAAATCGCGGTATTGCAAGGCTCCAAGCAATGTCTTGGTGCGATGAATAAGCGCATCAATATGCAAATCTTTATCACCACCTTGTGGCTCATCAGGCGTTATGTTTTCAAAGACTAACTCAATGGGTCTACGATAATCATTGCTCGCATTTTGGTAAATGTCTCTAGCAATATCACGCACATACACACCTCGATAGCCATTGCTAGGAAAAACAACTTCTTCACCACATTCTTCAAGATACCGTAGCCAAACACTCGTTGCCAAGATATCCATCTGGCGACCAGCATCATTAACATAGTACTCACGACTGACATCAAAACCAACGGCTTGCAGCAAATCAGCAACAGCAGAACCATAAGCGGCCCCTCGACCATGTCCTACATGTAAAGGTCCGGTAGGATTGGCAGAAACAAATTCGACCTGAACCTTTTTACCCGCACCCACTTTGCTTAATCCATACTCAGAACCTTGAGCATGAATCTGACTAACAACCTGGTACTGAGTATTCGGATTAATAAAGAAATTAATAAAGCCTGGGCCTGCCAACTCTACTTTTGTAACCGCATCATGGGCCGGTAATGCCGCGATAATCCTGGCAGCAAGCTCTCTTGGATTTGATTTTGCTGGTTTTGCCAACAACAAAGCCAGATTTGAAGCAAAGTCTCCATGCGAAGCGTCACGAGTGCGGTCTATGGTTATTTGTGGAATAGTTTCTATATCCAGAACGCCTTCTGCTTTAAGACTTTCAATGGCTTGCAGAATGAGTTCTTCTAATTTCTTTTTCATTGCTTCACTGCGTAGTTAAATCGGATAAATATTTGCACATTATCCATTAAAATAAGCGGATTATCCATTCAATCAATCTCAATATAAATCGACAGGATCAACATCTAAAGACCAGCGTACTTTTTTTGCCTGTTTAAGCTTCGCAATTTCTGTTATTAAGGCATCAAGCAAAACATGCAACTCCTGACGCCTTACGTTTTGAAACAACAATTGATATCGGTAAAGACCAGCACGCCGGGCCATAGGAGCAAAGACAGGACCTAGTATCTGAGTCTGTCCGGTATTATGTTTTTCTATCAAACCAGCCAATGCTTTAAAAAAATCTTGTGGCATCTTGATATCTACCGATTGTACTCTTAACAAAGCCTGATAACTAAAAGGCGGTAAGGCCGCTGCTTTTCTTTCCTGTAAAGCTGATTTAGCAAAACTACGGTAACCTTGTTGTATTAACGTCACCAACAGCGGATGATCAGGTTGTCGGGTCTGCATAATGACTTTTCCTGGCTTCTCGGCTCTGCCTGCACGCCCAGACACCTGCACAATCATTTGGGCCAGTTTTTCAGCCACATGAAAATCAATACTAAACAGGCCACTATCCACATCCAGAATAGCGACCAGGGTCACATTAGGAAAATGATGCCCCTTAGCTAACATTTGAGTGCCTAAAATAATATCAACTTGCCCGACATTAATTTGTTGTAAGTAATTCTCTAAGGAGCCTTTTCGTTGCGTGGAATCACGATCTAATCGAACAGTCACCTTATCTTTAAAAATGTCTGCAAGTGCTTTTTCAACTCGCTCAGTTCCAAGTCCTAATGGAATTAACTCACCCGCCTTACACGCCGGACATTGTTTAAGCAAAGCCTGTTCTTGACCACAATGATGGCATTTTAAATGCGCTTCATCGAAATGGATCACCATATTAGCATCACAGCGCTGGCAACGGGCCACCCAACCACAACTATGACAAATTAACGTCGGTGCAAACCCCCGTCGATTTAAAAACAGTAAGACCTGTTCATTTTTCGCGAGGGTTTTATGCATCTCCACTACCAACGCTTCAGACAAGCCTTCCTGAATTCTCTTATTGCGAATATCCATTAATTGTAAGACGGGGGCCAGTGCGGTACCTGCCCGTTCGGGCAAATGCAATAATTGATAGCGTTGCTTATCGACGTTATACAAACTTTCCAGAGACGGTGTCGCCGAACCTAACAGAACAGGAATATGTAACTGTTTTGCCCTGACCACAGCAATATCCCGCGCAGAAAATCGAAAACCCTCTTGCTGTTTAAAAGAAGCATCATGCTCCTCATCTAAGATAATTAAGCCTGGGTTTTTTAACGGTGTAAATAAAGCCGAACGGGTGCCTAACATAATTGAACAAGTGCCTTGTTTCATTTGCACCCATGCTGCTTGTCGTTGCTTATCGGTCAGATTGGAATGTGATAGCGCGATATCAACAGCAAAACGTTGTTTAAAACGATCTTCGAGTTGAGGGGTTAAGGTAATTTCTGGCACCAGAATTAATACTTGTTGCCCTCGCGCTAATACCGACTGGATAATCTGTAAATAAACCTCAGTCTTACCGCTGCCCGTTACTCCTTCTAATAGAAATACCCCAAACTGCCCCAGCTTTTGACAAACGCTATCAATCGCCTGCTGTTGCTGAGAATTACAATTCAGTGGAGGATTACGAATAATTGCTTTAGACTCAGCAGACACCGACTCGGTCAGTTCAATACTTACTAACTCTTTACGGATTAATGCCGTCACAGCAGGACGCCAGTGATTATTCCACGCGGTTAACTCAGCCTCTGATAAGTCAAGCGTACTAGATTGAAACTTATCCAGGACACATTTTTGTTTAGGGCTGCGCTTTAAAGTATTGCTATCAGTTGTTCGCCCTAACTCAGTCAAGGCATAATGCTTTTCTGCCTTGATCGTCATCGCTTTGCCTTGACGAAGTGCATTGGGAATAGCCGTACTAATCACCTCACCTAAGGGATGATGATAATAATGGCTCGCCCATTGCAATAGCTGTAAATCTTTGGCTGACAACAACGGCTTATCATCTAACACACTCAGCACATGCTTTAATTTATCCGTGCTTAACTCACTGTGCTCACAAATTTCAATCAGCACAGCTGTCTTAGTATCTTTTCCAAAAGGCACTTCTAAGCGAACCCCTGGTTTAATCAAAGCACCATCAACGCCTTCAGGGGGAAGGTAATCAAATAATCGGTAAAGAGGCACCGGAAGGGCGACTTTAAAAATCAGCGGTTTCATTATCTTTATAACCAGATCGCTTCTTGTTCTAACACTTTACCGTAGCGTTGGGATAACTGTCCCAGCTTAATAAAGTCTTCAGTTAAGAGTTGCAACGTGGTGAGTTTTTGAAAGGCGTTTTCAAAGACCTGACGGGTGTTTAACCACACTTCTGCATTACCGTAGCGTTGTAATTTATCTTCCCAATCCGATAGCCAATAAAACTGTAAAGTCGTCTCAGGAGATAGCGCTTGTTTTAAGCGTACATAGTTACTTAACCCCACACCATCATAATCAGGGAATAAGATCACAGTATCTGCACGTTTGTAGCTTGAGAACCAGTGTAATAATAAGTCGGATAATTGTCCGCCGTAGTAAATAAGGCAACCGCTAAAGTCGGCAGGCAACCAGTCACATTGATCAAACAAAGCCTGATTTTCGACTAAGAGGATTGGGGCGCCGGTACACTGCCACGTTGACTCGGCTTTAATTTGCAGGCTGGCTACCCCAAAGCGTTCGGTTAAATCCGCCACTTGTAAGCAGTGGGTGTTATCTTGCCAAACGACCTTGGCATCCCACGCTTTCATAAGCAGATAGTAACAAGCGTGTCGGGTCTTTCCGGTTTTACTATTTCTATCCAAGCCTATATTACGACTGCGTTCTGGAATATCAGCCGGTAAGTCACTCGCAGCTATCGGGTGCTGTTGTTGTAGATAGTTGAGTATACTTTGGCGATTAAGCACTTTATAAACCGTACTTCTACCTTGTTTAACCAGCTCTAGTAACCGGGTATCCCGAGCAAATTGCTCTAAGGCTTGACGTTGCTTTTTTGTAAAAGCAGACGTTGTTAAAGAGAACTCATCCTCCGCTATCAGACGCCTTAAAGCTTCTGTAAGCATACTCATGCTGGTTCATTAACCAGTTCATCGAGCGCTTCATTACTCAGGGGTTCTAAAATTTGCCAATTGATGCGGCTAATATAGTTCTTACCGTTTGTAGTGCCAATCGGCACACAATAACGTGCAGTGATTTGGGGTTCAGGTGAAGCGAAGATAAGCGTAAAACCAAACTCAGTGGCAATTTCTATCAGATTGCGCTGATTATGTTGATCCAATGAGGCCGCCTCATCCAGATAACAAGCCGTCTTAATAGCTTTACGAGGATCTTGCATTTGGTTCAACATCGCTAAGCCGGTGATGAGTTTTGCCATTAATACGGTTCCATTGGACGCGGCACTGTCCATATCTTCAAATTCTGCGGGGGCTTGATTTTCTTTGGCAATAATAAACACCAACCTGAATAAATGCTCTACCCGCAAGCCGCCTCGTGCTTCACCTTCTTTAATTAGAATATCTTTAGCGCGATTCAGCTCTTTATCATCCAGTACGGTGTTTTGGTCAAATAAATCAAATGAATCTCCCGACTCGACTAATTCAGAGGTGGAGATTAAAATTTGTATGGCTTTAACCAGCGATTCTTCTTCTCTGGGTTCTATTTTAAACACCTTTAAATCAGACAACTGACGTTTGTTGATCTTATGATTAAACTCGCGCATCCGACGTTTAAGGGTTTCCAGGCTGTCCCGTAAATCACGTAAAATAGCCGCCACTTGTACCACGGCAGAACGGGCTTTACGTTCTATGGCCGCTTGTTCTTTACTTAAATTAGCGGTGTAGGCAAATAAGGCTTCTAGCTCTTGTTCAATAGAATCCTGGTTTTGAAACTTATTCACGCCGTCGATATGTAAATCACTCAATTGACGATGCAGTACATCATCTAAATCTCTGAGGCGGCGGCAATCTTTATTATAAATCTCAATATGATCCGCTAAGCTAGACATCACCCACGTGGCGGTTTCCATGTAGGGTATAAAGGGGAGTTGTTTCAGAAATGTAAACGGCGCTTGCTGATCCAAGCGTTGTTGCCGAGCTTGATGAATACGTTGGTGCTGATTAAGTAGCTCTTTTTGGCCGCCTTTACTGTGTTCTTGTTGCTGAGTTAGAAGTTTCTTCTGATCAGCCAGGTTGGCTTCTTCGTCTGTTAATTCTGCAAGCTTTGCTGTGCAGTCGGTGAGTTGCTGCTGTCTGGCTGAAGCTGATTCTTGTAAAGATAGCCAGAGTTGATAGTCTTTTATATCGGTATCTAACAGGTTTATTTGTTGTTCTAAGCGAGTTTGTTCGGCTTTTTGTTTCGCTAAGGTTTCCAGCGTTTGCAGTAACTGTTGAGACTCGGCTAATTGACGCGCGATATCATCAAGCTCTGTTTCCAGTTCTTGCGCGGTTTTAATCAGTAGATTGGGTTCTAAGGACGATAAATTTAAGGATAAGCCCGGTAATATTAACTGTTCTGCTGTTAAGTGTTTGCCTAGCAAAGCAGCAAACTCTTTGAAGGCAGAGCTATCCGTTAATTGCGCGGCAGTATCTGTCCCTACAGGCAAGCTTAAAACCGATTTAGCTAATAAACGGGTCAGTAACTCAAACTGATGAGCCGGTAATAAGTTTTGCAGTTGTAGATACAAATTATTATGCAGACTGGCTAATTGGCGTTTAAGCGCCTGTTGCTCTTGTTCCAGTTTTGCAATCGTACGTTTAATCGCGTCGGTGGAGGTTTGTTGTTCGGCATTTTTAATTACTCTAACTAGCTCATCGCGTTGCTCTTGCAATAGTTCGCGTTGAGTTTGCAGTTGTTTTAAGTCACTCACAAACTCAAAACGAATACTGAGTTCTTGATGCTGCTGAGCAATTTTCTGTTGTTCTTTTAAAGTAGCATCTACCCCGGCTTGTTCTTTGTAAATGGCTTTTTGACGGCTTTCCAGGTTTTGAACAGTCAGTGTTAAAGCCTGTTGTTGCTGAGTGAATTGGTCATTCTCTTTATGATAGTACGCTTCCCACTCATTAAGGCCTTGTTCTAGGGTGGGACGCCAGGCAATTAATTTACCTCTTAAACCGCGTTGCTGTTGCTGGCTGTCTTCCATGTTCGCAATACGTCCTTGATTGCGAAACACCACATCATACTGGGATTTATCATAATTTACATCGGCAAAGGATTTATCCCACTCGTTCTTAAAATCAACATTACGATCCTGTAAGTCGTTTTTAAAGATCTCTAGTAAGTAGTTTTTAACTTCTCGACTGTCTAAACGATCCAGGCGTAAAGTGCGCGTTAAGATGCGTTGGTAAGTGGCCGCTTGCGAGGTGAACTCTAAAGGGAATATCGTTAAATCGGGTTCATCGGAACGTTGTTTTTGTTTATTTCCATAAAGTAAGGCACGTAACTCTGCCTGTGGATAAATCTTGGCGGGTTTACCGCGTTCAAATAAACGGGCCATTAATTTAGGTTGTGCGACTAATTTGCCATCGTCTAAACGATAATCGTCTAAGTCAAGACTGCCTTGATAAGCAAAGTATTCATAATCATGGCTTAACCCTTTACCCACACAACCAATCACTGCCATACCAGAGGGCAATAATATCTCTAATAAGATATAAGCGCTGTTATCCGGAAAATAAAAGCGCTTGGTGTTTTCAAAACTATGCGCCCCAAAGTCCATGTGCTGCTTGTTAAGGATTAACAGAAATTGTAAGGCATTAATCAAGCTGGTTTTGCCAGTGTTATTGGGGGCAATAATAGATACCGAATCATCCAGCGGTAATTCGGCACGACTATAACCCGCACTATTAAGTAAGACTAGCTTTTGAAAGCCATATTGAATAAGACTCACTGTCATTCCTGCTTCAAGATTGATAAAGATATTGATTTGATAATTTGTGTTCTGTTGATAGGGCTTACCTGCTGTTGAAATTTTAAACCAAGGATCCGGAACACCTGAATTTCTTAAGTTTCAGCTTATGGTATTTGGCAACTAATATCCTCTTTTTAAAGTAACAGTGTAGTCATTGCCGACTTAGCATTACACTGTGCTATGGCTTCTGCTAGCTGTACTTCATTCAATTTATGTTTAATGGCTTCAGTGCCATTAAAGTCAAACACCTGATAATCCTTGAAACCTGATTTAACATGTCCCGCTTGGCAAATATCAATAATTTTGTTAACAGTATACAAAATTTGGATATTAAAAGAACCGCTTAAGGTCTTAATAAGGCAGTTTTTGATACCAGGACGAACGGATAAGATATCTAAACCGGTGTCTTTCGTATATATAACTATCTGATTTATTTTTATCCACCCTGAAATAATAGATATTTTAAGGAGTGGCAGTGTAACGTAGTCAGATAAGCTCGCGCAACGCACCGTGCAACTGACCCAAGAAATCATTCAGCGTCAGAAACTTCAAGAAGCTCTGGATGTTGGGGTAGTACTTTCTGGTTGACGGCATGGATATTCCCATTTTGGCGATGACCGCCAACGCTTTTGTGGAAGACAAGAGAAATTGTTTTGAATCGGGCATGAACGATTTCTTGTTATTTTAGGCTAATTTTTATGAGGCTTAGTGCTTATTAGCCAATGTATCCAATAAAACATCGTGATACCCAAAAGGATACAAAATTTAGTAAAAAAATCGACATCTTGAGTTTTAATGGGTGATTCATTTAATATTTTATGTTGAGCAGTATCTGTACCTACTAATCTTGTACCCTCTTTATTTACTGGATTAAAGGCGACCTGATTGTTCACAGGCATTTGATTTGGGTTACCATTTCTGGTGTGCTCCTGGTTTTCAAGTCCAAAGGCATTAAGTGAGAAAAGGAATGCTGATATGCAGATGCAGATTGCGATTTTTTTTATTTTCATTATTTACTTCCTCGCAGTTTGATAAGTCGCTACAGGTATTGATTCGCTATTATTGATTGTTTTTATCGACCCTAAAGATAGGAGTCAAATGTTAAAAAGGTTTGGTTAGCTTTTACCTGGCAACATCCCTACCGATCCCGGTTTAATGCGTTTGCAGGTAACAACCACATCTTCAAGATGGCACTTTTTCTTTCCACTATTTCAACCTGATATTTTGAACGATCAATAGCTTCGACTACCCTTTGCTCCGCCTCTAAACAAACACGGCAACCCGGATGATAAAAAATTGCAGTACTCATATTAATTACCTCTTAATATTTATTTCGAGTCGATACTATATAGATAATCTAAAGGCAATGTCAATTAATTTTTGATTCGATACTAATAAATATCGAATATGGTTCGGTACTTTACATAGTCTGGGATCAACTCTACTCTGTAGGCGGTTTCAATGGAGTTGCAATAGCCAAAGCCTATGACTGCGATTCAAATAATGCAAATAAGAAAAGCGTTGTGATAGTGGAATGTAGCTTTTTTATTTACCAGAAGCAAAGGGTGAACATTTAAAGCGCATCTAGTAACAGTACTGACCGTTGCAATATTTCACCAGAAAAAATGGATTTGCTATAATGTTGCAAATCTTGTCAATTAAATTGACGAGGAGAAACAACGGGCCAAGGCAAGCGTTCTAACTAAGCCGTTTCGCTAATTATATAAGCTATAGCCGCTATGGAAAAAGTAGACTTGTTCGATTTGATTGAGCGTATTGCGGCTTTAATTCGTTCAGAAGAACGAAAAAAATGTACGGCAGTTGGTTTGCAAACAGTGCATTTACAAGCCCTAAACTACTTATCGCGTTGCAATAAATACAGCGATACTCCAGCAGCACTGACAAATTATCTAGGTATGACCAAAGGCACGGTTTCTCAGAGCTTGTCGTTATTGGAGAAAGCTAATCAGTCACAATCGTTTGGTCTATGCAAGACTTGCCATTATTTTACGACCATGGATGACAGTTTTTTATGTGGTGTAACCAAAGAACTGCTCTCCCAAAATGATAGTGAAAAAATCTGCCAGGAACATACAGTGGTGCTATGGCATTTGTGAACAACAGACCAGGTACCCCCTGCCCCCAAACATCAATGATCAGAATCTTATTCTGCATATTTAAATGCGAATTTGAGGTTCGCCTTACTTAAGAACTTCTCGATCAATAGCTGACTCTGAATACTGACTGGCATCAATGAATAAAACATCTTGCGGGTTTTTATGGCATTTCCTTATGCCGAAATGCTAGGGAAAAGTCGACGTTGAACCAACAACCCCCCAGATGCTTCAAAAAAGTCAGTCTTTAATTTTCACCAGCCAACCACCTCCGCCATTGCAATTGCTTTGGGCATCCGCTTCAATGGCAATTCTGGCGTAAGTGGCTTTTAATGAAGCGGGTAACGTTCCGCTGACCTCAAAAGCACTGCCCCCATTTTTGGGTGATACCTTGATATCAGTTGGCTGTCCTTTTACGGACACCTTAATGCTCTCGGGGTGAGTGTTTGCAGATGCCGTAAATGAGAACTCTGCACCCGCCGCAACTTCGGCATTTTCTGCAGGAACAAAATCACTAAAGGTGGGTTTGGCACAGGCTTTTGAGCTGCTACTGCCGCCACCGTAAGCCCAGGAAGTGCTGGAAGCCAGCATTAAAACAAAAATCCAAAAGTAATTATATCGTTTCATCAGGAGTCCTCAGCGTATTGTTGTTATAGTAGTTATTGATGCTTTAATTAAACAAGGTAGCTGATTTCGAGCGATTGTCAAACTGGATAGCGTGGGCTAGGATAAGCCACCCCTTATTTGTATTTAGCCGAGAAAGTACTCATAAAAAATGCCAGTTGATCAGAAGGTAAATGATTGATGCCAGCCGCTCTTTTTCTACCGCCTCCAGTACTGAATAACGAACACAGTTCATCAGCACCAACCGGATTTATTAAAGGCGCTCTAACACTGACTAGATACCCCCCTTGGGAATTTACGCTCATAACAGCATGAGCTTGTTCAGGATAAAGATTAGCTAAATGATTGCCTAGTACGCCACTCACACGTCTTGCCCAGGCGTCATCTGGCAGTATAGTGACACTTACTTTATTTGTTAGGTATTCAGGGAGAATACGTTGGGCTTGGGTCATATCATCATAGTAGCTACATAATAGTTTTTCATAAATCACTGGGTTGTCATTGATAAATTCAAAGGGCGATTTATAGATGGCTAATGACTGGTATAGTCTATCAGGCGCAAAATGGAGATCAGCGATAGAACTTCCGTAGCTATTATAATTAAGGCAAGTACCTAATGACTTTAATTGCTCAAATTGTTTTGTAGTTAATGATAATATTTTAGCAAGCTCCTCGGCCTTAGCCAGTAAGTTATCACCAAAAGCTCCCGTTAATGCCCACGCTCGATACTTCCCTGATAAGTAATGATCAACTAGCAGGCTGGTGCAGGTGTCTTCTGCCGTGTTGATAATCATTTTAAGGTTGGGATATGCCGGGATTTCTCCTGTTTCATGATGGTCAACATAAAACACAAAAGCACCCTGTTGCAAAATAGTATCAAGAGCAAGGCGATTCTTTTTTAAAGAAACATCGAGCACTGTGACAAAATCATTGGCTTGTACTGATACCTTGTTTAAAAGCGCTGTCTCTCTTTTTACGCCTGAAACAAGCGTTGCGTTAATGACGGGTTCTGCCAATCGTAATTGAATAAGGGCACAAATTCCATCGGCATCACCATTAAAGACATCAATATGCATTAGGTATTCCCGAAGTTAAATTGATTATTTTATCAACTGGCCTATGAGTGTTTCGAATGTGTTGTTGGCTTCGGTATCAATCGCAATAACATAGGGGTGTTCTTCAATAGATAGGGGTTCTACTGATTGTAACTGATGATGCAAAACGTCAATAGTCGCTTCTGATGAGTCATTTTGGCGATTGACTATGCGACGACATAATTCTTCATTAGACGCTTGAACATCAAGAATTATTAATTGTGCATTACACTCAATAGCCAGTTGTTGAAACTGGTCTCTTTGTTCTCTTTTAAGAAAGCTTGCATCAATAATGACAGAAAATCCTGCCAGCATTATTGTTTTCCCACACTGGGCAAGATAGCGATAAAGTTCTTGTGTTATTTGTGGTGTATAAAGTCCTGCCCCCACTTTACTATCCTCATTTTTAGTTGCCTGATGACAAAACAGTCGTTTACGTTCTATATCTGAACGTATCTGCAGGGCACCGATTTTTTCTGCCAGTTTTTGTGAAAAGGTTGATTTACCGGAACCAGAAAAGCCATGCGTAATGATTAATTTAGGTGTTGTGACTTCGGTGTAACGTTCAGCCAGATTAGCAAAGCTGCTATAGCGGAGTTTATTGGAGTCGTCAGTATTGGATAGTTGCGTATCCCGCAATAAAGCGATTTTAGCAAAGACCAGTGCACGGTAAACGAGATAGTATCTTAACAAGGCAACGCTTTTATAATCGCCAGTCACTTGCAAATAATGATTAAGAAAACGGTGCGCGTAATTTTCATAGCCCAAATGTAGTAGGTCAATCATTAAAAAGGCCACTTCACTGATGACATCTATCCAACGAAACATGGGATTAAATTCAATACAATCAAACAATCTGACTTTGTTATTGATTAGGGTTATATTACTTAAATGCAAATCGCCGTGACAATCACGGATATAACCTTGCTCCCTTCTCAGTTGCATTAAATCCGCTTTGTTGCTCCATTCATGGTCCCCCCAAAGCTGGATCTTTTGCAATTGCGTTTTGTGTTTTGCCTCGATCAATATAGGGTTGATCTGAGTAAAATTCTCATCAAACCAATATTTAATTTCTGTACTCTGTCCATAAGCAGATATTTCTGTGGCGTTTCCTATAGTAAGATGAAAATCTGCAACACTCTTAGCCAGTTGATCAATTTCATCAACAGCTAACTGTCCCTGTTCAGCGCGTTCACTGAGTGTCTGTCCGCCAGGAAACTGAAGCATCTTAACCGCGTAATCTAGAACATCTCCGCTTCCACCCATTTGGGGTTTGTCTAGCGTCCCTGTAATGGCGACGACCTCAAGATACAAGTCAGGTGAGAAACGTTGATTAAGCCTTATTTCTTCATGACAAAAAAATGCACGTTTGTCTAAAGTGGAGAAGTCCAGAAAACCAAAGTTGACCGGCTTTTTGATTTTATAGGCGTAATCGCCTGTCAATAACACCCAGGAAATATGAGTCTCAACAAGACTGACAGATTTAACCGGATGTTGATAGGCTTCAGCACTGGTTAAAGCAGTAATCAGAGGGCAAGCACTTTTCAGTGGCATTTTGGGATAGTCATTAAGTGGTTGCTAAATGCATAGATTAATAATGTAAAGCGAAAAACTATAACCGGATATAGAGTAACTGAACTGAGGGATAAAGTCATACCTGTTTAAGCGGATTAATGATAACTTGTAAGTTGATAAAAAAAACTGCTGGAACACCTATTGGATGCAATGATCTTTGGATTGCCTACCAGGCATTATCGATAAACGCGACAATCATTACGCATAATGTACGTAAATTTGAACGCATTACTGATTTGAGAATAGAAGATTGGGCTGTTTAAAAACATTGCTTCAAAGCATGATTGATATACCTTTGCTATTGTCGTTGCCGACTATATTGACAAAAATAGGGTTGATAGCGAATTCTCAGCCGGAGATAGCGAGCTAGTCATCGGTGTTAGCGACCTCGCTGCCGAGAATATTAAGCTAGTCATCAGTACTAGCGACCTCGCTGCCGGGGATATTGAGCTAGTCATCAGTGCTAGCGACCTCGCTGCCGGGGATATTGAGCTAGTCATCAGTGCTAGCGACCTCGCTGCCGGAGATAGTGAGCTAGTCATCGGTGTTAGCGACCGCGTCCAACAGGCTTATTGAGTCTTAGAGTTTGGAATTTAACATTGCTCCAATTAAATTATATTTATGTTGACAGTCATTCAATTGGGCGAGTAGCTTATGGATTAGAACTTATCGGTTAATAGCTTATATTTTCTGCCAACTCATCGCAGCATTGATTACTCATGATGTTGTGCGGGCAACTTAACCTAGCCGAAGCTCTTCTTATTATGACTATAAATTCTTATTTTCCAACAACGCATGACCAACAAATTGTCTGGCTTTCGCACTACAGTTTAAAATTACCGGTATACGGGGCTGTTTGCGGCATTAGTGATCAGGAAATTCAACAATCGCAAACGGATCTTACTTATTACATCTGGATGCTGCAACACTGGCATCCGAGCGTTCAACGTGACGCTAAGGACTCCACCGTTTATAAAACCCTGATGGTATCAGGTTCTGGTAATGAGACGATTAATTACCCTCTACCTTCTGTATTTCCTAATGCTCCGGCAGCACCTAAGCCGGGCATTAAAAACCGTTTAACAAGTCAGATTAACCGTATTAAAGTGAGCCTTGGCTACACTGATGCGATGGGTTATGATTTAGGTATTATTTCTTCAATGAATACAACAGAACATTTAGTCCCCATTCCTGATGTGTTAGTAGAACTGGGTAATTCGGGTCAACGTGCCGTGATAAGTTTTAATCTGTATGGTCATGACGGGGTTTGGATAGAATGTCGTATTAATGGTGGGGAGTGGACTTTTCTTGCTATTGATACCCTCAAGCCCTATTACGATGAACGCCCTCTTGCTGAAGGTAATATCCACGAAACTCGGGAGTATCGTTTACGCTGGTGGGATAATAGAGTTCCTCATGGCGAATGGAGTAACGTGCAAACTGCCTTGATAGGTATTTAAACCCCGTTTGTTTAAAGCTGTCAGATAGATCTGGTGTTTCTTCGGGCTATCTGATGGTTTCTGATCAAATGAAGTCCACGGATAGCTTTAAGAAATCGCCGACTATATCGTTTGCAGGCTATCAACTATAAAAACAGCCACAGATCATTATCCTAAAAAAATCAGTTGAGTCTAACTCTGCCAAAAAAATTCAGCATAAACTTGACAACATGTTTCTAAGTATTGATGGTATTTAGCACACGCTATTAGTCAAATCGGGTGGCTTTAAAATAGCGCCCTGCAAGTATTTCTT
>CAIPPE010000179.1 GCA_903866825.1 uncultured Methylococcaceae bacterium | reverse complement strand
ATAGGCTTTTGCCCTTTGCGGATAATCAAAGGTATTCAAACGAATTATAAATATTGAACGTTACCTGTAACCATCCGACGTTATGAATCTATCGCTGCTGACTCTGAATCTACATACCTATCAACAACACCCCCGTCATTGCTCGTTTGAGACCATGCATCAGCATGAGCGCGAAGTGCATATCATTGCTGAAGCCATTGCGCATTTAGGGATCGATGTGATCTGTTTTCAGGAAGTGGGGGAATATATGCACGATCCGATCACAACCCCTTATGGTGAATCACCTTCTAACATGGCTTTTCGAATTTGTAATAAGTTACGTCACTGGGGTCATTGGTATCATATACATCAGGACTGGAGTCATATAGGATTTCAGCGCTGGAGAGAAGGCACAGCCATTTTGAGTCGCTATCCCATGCGACATAATTTCTCGACTTATGTTTCTTTAGATCAGCGTAAAGACAATTATATGTCCCGAAATATTACCACCTCATGTATCGATGTTCCGTGGTTCGGGTTGTTACATATCGCCAATGTGCATTTGAGTTGGGGACATCATGGTTTTTATGGAGAATACCATAATCTAAAAAATCTAATCAACTCCCGCTTACATTTTGGTGTTAGAGGCGATTTAATCGTTGGCGATTTTAATGCACCTGCCGGAGAACATGCTTATAACCATATCGTAGGTAATCGGGAATACGTCGATCAATTCCATGAATTACATCCCCACCGTTTTTACGAACCCAGTTATCGTGGCCAAATAGACGGATGGAAAAATTTTCCTCCTAAACGTATTGATCATATCTTTAAGCGTAATGGTCATCCCATGCAAGTTAAATCCATGGACGTTATCTTTAACGATGACTTCTATCCCATTGTGTCTGATCATTTCGGGTATCTAGCAAGGTTTGAGATGTTTTGAGGGTGTCATAATGTGAATAACAGGGGGAGTGTAAACTTAAAATCGATGAATGTAGAATGCAGAGAACCTGCCCACACAAAGTCTCATAAATCGTCTTTGAATATATCTGATAATTGTTGAGCATCAATAGCCAGATCAAACCAACGCTCAATAGACTCCACCGGGGCACTAGAAATTAAACAGGTAATTTCGGTCGGTATGTTGCCAAAGCGTTTAGACAATAATCTTTGCAACGCTAGCATTTCACCTTCTTTTTTACCCTCTTGCTTACCTTCTTGCCTGCCCTTTAACTCACCTTCTGCGATATAGGCTAATGCCCATTGTTCCAGTCTATCTGCCAACATCACTTTTATCTCCTGTAAATCATCCACTTGAGGTAATAAGATACCGTAGTTTTGTTTTCTCATCAATGTGGCGCGTATCCATAAAGAGAACATACGCCGTAGGTCGGGTCTATCGGCTAGCCAATCGATTAACAGACTTATTAAGCCTTCAATGGCTACTATGCTGCCAGCTTGTTCAAATCTGAAGACGGCGGCTACCAGGTTGTTAAGTGAGGCCAGTTCGGTATCGCTGTAGGTGTTTTCATCAATCAGTAAATATTTTAACCGGGGTTTAAAGTGTTCTACCAAGCCGGGT